>NZ_NEXU01000031.1:0-21551 GCF_002224105.1 Psychrobacter sp. DAB_AL32B
AAATTGCCAAGCGTATTGATAAAACCATAGCCTTGCGAGCTGGCTAAAATAATACGCTGGTCATTGTCACCGGTTAGCAATTGCTCAAAAGTTGCCCCTGCTGGCGGTTTTAAAACACTGGTGAGCGGATCGCCCTGACCACGAGCAGATGCTAGGTTATGCGCATCGATACTATAACTGCGCCCTGTGCTATCGAGCACGTAGATTCTTTCATTCGATTTACCGCGGACGTGTGCTTGATAAGCATCGCCCGAGCGATAGCTCATACCAGCAGCATCAACCTCGTGGCCTTTAGCAGCACGAATCCAACCGGCTTTCGATAGCACAGCGGTAATCGGCTCGCTTGGTACGAGGTCAGATTCTTTTAATGCTTGCGCTTCTTCGCGTTCTGCCAGTGGTGACACACGCTCGTTGCCGTGCTCTTTCATATCGGCGGTGAGCTCATCGATCATCAGAGTGGTCAAACTGTCTGGGTTGTCCAAATACTCTTGAATAATAGCGCGTTCAGCAGCCAGCTCGTCTTGCTCGCGGCGCAGCTCAAACTCTTCCAGTTTTGCTAACTGACGCAGACGAATATCCAAGATGGCATTGGCTTGAATATCGGTTAAGTCATAGCTTTGCATTAACGATAATTTTGGATCGTCTTCTTCGCGAATAATGCGAATCACTTCATCAATATTTAGATAAGCAATCAGTAGACCTGCGAGAATATGTAAGCGCTTATCGATTTTATCGAGGCGATACTGCAAACGGCGCGTGACCACTGAACGGCGGCAAACGAGCCATTCTTCTAGGATTTCTTTAAGATTTTTAACCTGCGGTTTACCGTTTAAGCCAATCATATTCATATTGACGCGGTAATTGCTTTCTAGATCAGTACTGGCAAACAGATGGCTCATCACGCGATCGACATCGACCCGCGTTGAGCGCAGCTCTAAGACGATACGGCAAGCATTTTCGTGGTCTGATTCATCATGAATGTCAGTAATCCACGGCAGCTTTTTATCGGTCATTAACTTGGCAATTTGCTCTTGGATTTTATTACCTGAGACTTGATAAGGGAGGGCATCGATGATGACGAGATTTTTCTCTTTAGGGTCAATATGAAAGGTCGCGCGCATTTTATAGCTGCCACGTCCACTTTCATACATGGCTTGCAAGTCTTTTTTGCTAGTGATGATTTCGGCAGGCGTCGGCAAATCAGGTGCTGGTATCGACTGGGTAAGCTGCTTAACCGATAGCTCAGGATTTTTTAGCAAGCGAATAGCAGCCCGAACCACTTCAATGAGATTATGCGGCGGAATATCCGTTGCCATGCCGACGGCGATACCGGTCGTACCGTTTAATAAAATATTGGGCAGGCGGGCGGGCAGGGTGGTCGGCTCTTGCATGGTGCCATCGAAGTTATCTTGCCAATCGACTGTGCCTTGACCGAGTTCCGCGAGCAACGTATTAGCATAAGCGGACATCTTAGCTTCAGTATAACGCATGGCGGCAAATGATTTTGGATCATCTGGGCTACCCCAGTTACCTTGACCGGTAATCAGCGGATAGCGATAACTAAACGGCTGTGCCATGAGTACCATCGCTTCATAACAGGCACTATCGCCATGCGGATGATATTTACCCAGCACATCACCGACCGTCCGCGCAGACTTTTTGGCTTTCGCTGTTGATTTTAGCCCCAGCTCGCTCATCGCATAGATGATACGGCGCTGGACAGGCTTTAGACCATCGGCAATATTTGGCAGCGCCCGATCCATAATGACGTACATCGCATAGTTGAGATAAGCTTGCTCAGTGAATTCCGCCACAGAGCGTGTATCCATCGGTTCGCTTGGAATTATTGGGGCAATCGCATTATCAATAACATCGGACATAAAATAGGATTCACTTATAAGTTTTTAATAGGTATAAACAATCGGTTCAATCAGGTAAATAAGATAGTGCTATCGTAAAGGATATTGGCATAATTAAAAAGGTGTAAGTCAGTATAGACGACAGTGCATGACGTGCTGAGCATGCCGTTCCTATTTAGCATAACGTTTTGGTTGATAGCTTTTACAAAATAAGGTAAGTATAGTTAATCTAACTGTTTTTTATCATTTTACTTGTTTTTATTATCCTACTTATAGTATTGGCTTTTTAATCACCGCGACCTTAACAAGGTTAATAATGATACAGTCGATTTAAGCAAGCTGGGTAAAGGCTAAGCGTTTATCGTTTTATTGCATACTGCTTTCAAAGCTCAATAGAATTTATATCACAATAGACGATAAATGTTTATCAATAATAGGTGGCTTATTTAGCTGTAATGAGGCTTAACTCACTGATATAAATAAAAATATGCATCGTCAAGCTACTTTGCGAACTCAAGTAGCATTTTTTTATATTGAGTAGTTTGTACAAAGTGTGTATGTTAAACAACAAAGGGCCATTTACCGCTAAATTGTTGACTCATGGCCGTACCTTTATACCGCTAGCCTCGCTCGCCATCACAATGGTTAGCTTGTGCGCCGGGTCTTCGTACGTTTATCACATTGTGATCATTATGGGTTTACAGTAGCGCACTATTATTAGGAGCAGTAAGATTATGGAAAATCAAGGTAACCAAATTCGTCGTAATGACAAAGTATGGGTTAAAACTTACGAAAAGCTTGGTATCCAGTACGATATCGATATGCCAGCTGCCAATACCTCGTTAATCGATATATTTGAGCAGAATTTTACTAAGCACGCTGGTAAAACAGCTTTTGTCTGTATGGATGTCAAGCTCTCCTACGAAGATTTAGATCGCTATAGCAAACAAATCGCTGCCTACTTGCAGTCACTGGGACTGAAAAAAGGCGATAAAGTCGGCGTTATGATGCCAAATATTTTGCAGCTACCGGTTGCAGTATTGGGTGTGCTGCGTGCTGGCATGACCTTGGTCAACGTCAATCCACTTTATACCTCAAAAGAGCTTGAGCACCAGCTAACAGATTCTGATACCAAAGCATTGTTCATTTTAGAGAACTTTGCCAAAACTTATGAAGATATTGGTAAAAACTTGGTTGACCATGTCGTTGTGACGTCGATGGGCGACTTGATGAGTCCGTTAAAAGGCTTTATTGTCAACATGGTCGTGCGCCATGTGAAAAAGTTGGTACCTGATTATAATCTTAAAAATAGCACCAACTTTAAAACGGCACTTAATCGCTTTTCGGCCAAAAAATATAAGCGTCCAGATAACATCTGCCTTGATGATATTGCGGTTTTGCAGTATACCGGTGGAACCACAGGCGTCGCCAAAGGCGCGATGCTCACGCATGGCAACTTAGTGGCTAACCTGATTCAGTGTGATACGTATCTTGGTGATGCTTTTGATAAGTTTGAAGGTATGGCTGAGCAGCCTGTCATTATGACTGCCTTGCCGCTATACCATATCTTCTCATTTACGGTTTGCGGCATGTTCGGCTTATATCGCGGCTGTATCGGTCTATTGGTGCCAAACCCACGTGACGGTGCCAGCTTAATCAAAGCTTATAAAGATTACCCACCGGCGTTTTTCCCAGCAGTCAATACCCTATTCAATGCGTTGGCAAATAGTGAGGTATTTAAAGCCTTAGATCATAGCAAGCTTGAGATGTCTATGGGCGGCGGCATGGCGGTTTTAAAAGATACGGCTGACAAATGGCAAAAAATTACCGGTAATGTGATCGTACAAGGTTATGGTTTGTCAGAGACTTCACCTGTGGCGTCAGCAAACCCGGAAGGTACGGGCGAATTCTCAGGTAATATTGGCCTACCAATGCCTGCGACTGAGATGGCTATCTTGGATGAAGAAGGTAATGAAGTTCCACTTGGCGAGCGCGGCGAAATTTGTGTTCGTGGTCCACAAGTGATGAAAGGCTACTGGAAGCGTGATGATGCCACTGCCGAAGTCATGACCTCTGATGGTTATTTCCGTACTGGTGATATCGGCGTGATGGATGAAGAAGGTTACTTTAAAATCGTTGATCGCAAAAAGAATATGATTTTGGTATCAGGCTTCAACGTTTATCCAAACGAAGTAGAAGATGTGATGTCAGCTCATCCAAAGATTTTAGAATGCGGCGTCATCGGTATCGATGATGAAAAGAGCGGCGAAGTACCGAAGATTTATGTGGTACGTAGTGATGACAGTCTAACGGTTGAAGATGTCCTCGCTTACGGCAAAGAGCATCTAACCGGTTATAAGCGTCCGCGTTATGTTGAGTTTATCGATGAGCTGCCAAAATCGAACGTTGGTAAGATTTTACATAAAGATCTACGTGTGCTTGAAGAAAAGAATCATGGTAAATAGTTTACCATCAAGTTTAGAGTAGCTTTTAGCCATCTTTATCGCTGATAGGAATGGCTATAAAAGATGATAAGGTCGCTTGTATAAGCCCTTATCATTTTTTTTATTTTTCTATTATGATTTGGTAGTATCCATAGAGAATTGTCCGCAAAACTGCTATAGTTCGTGCCAATATATTTTGATATTTGACGATAAAAGTGCGTGGTTTTCAGACTTTTTGAGCCCAAAGCCTTCACAAAGTTATCGCCATAAAGCGATTGAGTAAGGTTATTTTTATCGGTCTTTATAATAGATAATAAATTTAGCATCAAGGTAATAACTTTTGATTTAAAAAATTTGTGAATGATAAAACCTATTCGCTTATGAGCGAAGAGGCTTCTTATTCACAAGTTTTTGATTTTATAAATGAGTGACTAACGACCACGGTGATTTAATTAGATATATTCTATATTTTAACGGTAATATTTAGGGAAGATTATGACGGACAGTATCAATAAAGAAACCACAGACCATAAAGCTGCTCACAACGCTCAATCAATGGCTGGAACTAACGTATTTCCTACCATGCCGACGATAGCGAGTGACAGACCGTGGCTGAGTGCTTATGAGCGCTATGGCATCGATGCGACCATCGATATGCCAGATGACAGTACATCTTTACTTGAGGTGTTCGAGCGTAACACCAGCCGTTATGGTCAAAAAACTGCCTATATTTGTATGGGTGCGTCCATCACGTTTAAGCAATTAGACTTATACAGTCGTCAAATTGCCAGCTATTTGCAGTCGTTAGGCTTGGTCAAAGGTGACAAAGTTGCGGTGATGATGCCCAATATTTTGCAGTATCCAATCGTCATGCTGGGTATTATACGTGCCGGTATGGTTTTGGTTAACGTCAATCCTTTATATACCAGCCGTGAATTGTCGCATCAACTGCATGATAGTGGCGCCAAAGCTTTATTTATCGTTGAAAACTTTGCCAAGACCTACCAAGACGCTGAAGATAAAGGTCAAGTTAAGCATGTCATCGTTTGTAAGCTTGGTGACATGTTGGGGCTAGTCAAAGGCACTGTGGTTAATCTTGTAGCACGCCATGTCAAAAAAATGATACCCGCGTATCGTTTGCCAGAGAGTATAAGCTTTAAGCAGGCATTAAATGCCGTATCAGCCAGTAAATATAAACGTCCTGATTTGAACCTAAGCGATGTGGCGTTATTGCAATATACGGGTGGTACCACAGGTGTTGCCAAAGGCGCGATGCTTTCGCACGGTAACTTAGTCGCCAATATGCTACAGATTAGCGCGTTGATGAGTAGTGCTTTTGAGGATGATGTGGATTCGGATGATGTTATTTTGACCGCACTACCGCTATACCATGTGTTCTCATTTATGGTTTGTGGCATGTATGGCATGTATGAAGGTTGTGCTGGTTTGTTGATTCCAAATCCGCGTGACCTTGATGGTTTGATTAAAGAGATGGCTAAATATAAACCGGCCTTTATCCCAGCGGTCAATACCTTGTTTAACGGTCTAGTACATAAAGAAGGCTTTGCAGATTTAGATTTTTCTAGCCTAAAAGCCTCTATCGGTGGCGGCATGTCCGTATTACCAAGCGTGGCAAAAGAGTGGCATAAAATTACCGGTCTACCAATTGTTGAAGGCTATGGCTTGTCTGAAACCTCACCAGTGGTTGCCTTTAACCCGATGACCATTGCTGAATTTACTGGTAAGATTGGTATTCCTGCGTCTAGCACTGATATCATCTTGATCGATGATGATGAAAATGTGGTCGCACTAGGTGACCGTGGTGAAATCTGTGTCAAAGGTCCACAAGTCATGATTGGCTATCAAAATCGCCCAGAAGAAACGGCTGAGACCTTTACTGCCAGTGGTTATTTGAAAACCGGCGACATCGGTATCATGGACGAAAAAGGCTTTATTAAAATCGTTGACCGCAAAAAAGACATGATTTTGGTTTCTGGTTTTAACGTCTATCCAAATGAAATCGAAGAAGTCATGAGCGAGCATCCAGCGGTAGTAGAGTGCGGCGCGATTGGTATTCCAAATGATGACCGTGGTGAAGATCCAAAGCTGTTTGTGGTTAAAAAAGGTGAAGTCACTGAGCAAGAACTGCTTGATTTTGGCAAAAAGAACTTGACCGGTTATAAGCGTCCGCGCCATATTCAATTTGTTGATGAATTACCAAAATCAAACGTGGGTAAAATCCTGCGTAAAGAATTGCGTAAGATGGAAGGTTTAGAATAACTTTTACGACTATTCTTATCCAAAACAGCGGTGCGATAGCTTGTGTGAATCTTGCTATTGCACCGTTGCCACGTTAGGATAACCTAATATTTAGCGCTGTTAGGGCATTCAGCTATTATTTATTTTAATATATAAATTTTCTGTAAATACCTACTGGCTAACCAAATAACCATAAATCTAAACCTTTTATTTTATAACACTGCTTTTACAACCTCGTACTAGGGAATTTTATGCGTATTGACAACCGTGAGCTTAACCAACTTCGCTCAATCAGCTTTGAGCGCCATTATACTAAGCATGCCGAAGGGTCAGTATTGGTCAGCTTTGGCGACACCAAAGTACTGTGCACCGCTAGTGTTGAATCTGGCGTACCGCGCTGGCTCAAAGGTAAAGGCAAAGGCTGGATCACTGCCGAATATGGCATGTTGCCACGCGCGACCAATACCCGTAATCAGCGTGAAGCGGCACGTGGTAAGCAGTCAGGTCGTACGCAAGAAATCCAGCGTTTAATCGGTCGTAGCTTACGCGCCATGATTGATTTGAGTAAGCTTGGTGAAAACACCATTTACCTTGATTGTGATGTCTTGCAAGCCGATGGTGGTACTCGTACTGCTAGTGTGACTGGTGCAGCAATTGCGCTCATCGATGCCTTAGAGAGTATTCAAAAGACCAAAAAATTAAAAGCGGATCCGCTGATTGGTTTGGTTGCTGCGGTTTCTGTCGGTATGAAAGATGGCGAAGCCTATCTGGATTTGAACTACGAAGAAGATGCCAGCTGTGATACTGACCTAAATGTGGTGATGACCCAAAAAGGCGAATTCATTGAGCTGCAAGGTACGGCAGAAGAAAAGCCATTCACGCGCGCGCAAGCTGATGATATGCTGATTCTTGCCGAAAAAGGTATCGCTGAGCTTATTGCCATGCAAAAAACCGCACTCGGCTGGTAGTAATGCAGGACAGCTATACCAATTGCTCAACGCTTTTCAATCATCCTCTCACGCTCTTTAACAGGTATTAATCCATGCTTAAGCTGACTGATGACGGCGCTAAAATTACCTTACAAGGACAGCCCCAAGCATTAGATAATGGGTTGTTTTGGTTTGGCGCGGCGTTATTGGTAGGCGCAGTAGCCGTAGCGCTGGCGATGAGTTTGTTGCCGGTACGATGGTCTATTGGTGCGCTAGCATTGCTGATTATCGGTAGCTTCTTTTTTAATCGGCAACGCCAACAGCGCAAAAAAGCCATGACGGGTGTGATTAATAGCGGCATATTATGGGTGCGCGCTGGTGAGCTGGTACATGACAATCAAGGTAAACGTACGTCTATCCAGCTGGCTGACGGTCATAAAATTAGTCTAATTGGTGACCAATTAGAAATCGTTGATGTTGATGCTAAACGTAAGTATCACATTAGCGGTTTTGATAATATCCGAGAAGCCACTGCTGCCAAAGCTATCTTACAAGGTCAAGCCCTGACGAAACGTCATGTCACCATCAAAATGAGCAACGATTAGCGCCTTTATTATTAAAGAAGTTTTTAATCCTAAAAGCTTTTTTAACCTGCCTATCTCGTCTCATTCATTTACCGCTTATCCTTATATTTATACCTTTTATCGCTTCTTTAAGAGTGATAACGCTTGCAGACCCCTGTCCAAATGGTTTATAAGTAAGATTGAAAAATCTCATCATACTTATCGTTGATATGGTTATCGCTATTACAGTTATCGATCCCATCTTGACAAGGAGCTAGTCATGTCGCGTTTGCCCATTTGGTCAATCACAACGTCGTGTAGTGCATTATTGCTTACTCTGGGCGCGGTCGGTCAAGTTCATGCCGATAGCATGAGTAGTCTAATTGCCCAAAAGTCTGCTCAACCCGATTATAGCGCCCGCTATACACCATCGTACCCTGCTGTTCCTGCTGCTAAAATCAGTACGCGCTCCACTATCCAACGTGCTGGTGCTGGTAACTATCGCTCAAATGCTGTGAATACTCAGCCAGCTGCTAATAATGCTTATCGTTATCCTGAGGTACAGGCAAAAATGCCGACGGTACTACCGGCATTTTTATCGGGTAATTATGATAATGTCGATAGCGAGTATCTACCGCTATTGAGCAATGCTGAGACGCAAAGCAGTCTGGCCGCTCGTGAAGTGATTAGCATTGCCCGTAAAATGGCGCTAAACGAGCGTACGATTATTCAAGGCGGCTGCTGGGATTATCTGAATGCCGTGTTTAAACGAGCAGGGGTGACCCGCGACACCATACACAAAGGTACTTACGGTCAAGGTCCTTATGCCAATAGTGGCGAGATTGAAGTCGGCGATTGGCTCTATTATATCAATCATGGCTATAATGGGGTCGAGCATAGTGGCTTGTTTGTAGGTTGGGTTGATGAGCAAGCTAAGCAAGCGCTGATATTAAGCTATGCTGGCGAAAGCCGCCGTGAACCTGCGCGCTATCGTGTTTATGATTTGAGCAACGTCTATCAAATCATGCGTCCGAACGTTTAATGTAGATTATTAATTTGCATGATTTAATACATAGTCGATTCACTATAAAAAGAATACAGTATTGCTGGTATGAATTTTTCGAAGCCTCTGTCTGACTAAGTGCACAGCAAGCGAGAAGAATTTATACCAGTAGAATATTGTGACCATCGTACGTATTTTCTTTTGAACTGACTATAGTTAATTTATTTAGACATAAAAAAGCGTCCGTCACTTTATTAGGTGACGGACGCTTTTTTTATTAAGGATTGCTTCTATTAGAGCCAATGTTAGAAAGGTTTAACGACGACCAAAATAACAATAATCACCAAAGCAAAGACGGGTACTTCATTAAACCAGCGCCAAAAAACATGCGACTTATATTGTGGGCTATCGACGAGCTTTTTACGATAAAAACCGCAGGCGCCATGATAAGCGGACAATAGAACCACTAAGAAAATCTTTACGTGTAGCCAGCCTTGGGTTTTGTAGACATCCCAGCCTAAAAATACCATCCATAAACCAAAAGCCCAAGTTGCTATCATAGATGGCGTCATGATACCGCGATATAGCTTGCGCTCCATGATAATAAAGCGGTCGTGACTGACCTTGTCATCGCTCATGGCATGGTAGACAAATAAGCGCGGCAAGTAGAAAATTGCTGCAAACCAAGTCACCACTGAAATAATATGTGCTGCTTTAATCCAGTTAAAATAATCTGCCATGCTAGAGTCTCTCTGGTTATTTTTAACAATAATAAATGCGGGCAAGCTTAGCGCAGATTATCTCATAATGGTAGCGTTAAGCCAAAACTACTCCGCCCAAATCAGCCGAAATGACTTGTGATTGATGACCGCTCATAGCGTCCACAACGGGCACATGCTTAGGTGCACGAGGGGCTGCAAACTGCTTCGTCAAACCAAGCTCACGCATCAATCTATTATCACCTGATTGACTGGCATTGCCGGTAGTCAGTAGTTTATCACCATAAAAAAATGAGTTAGCACCCGCCATAAATGCCAATGCTTGCTCAGAATCGGACAAGCTTTCACGTCCAGCAGATAGGCGTACATAGCTGCTCGGACAGCAAATACGCGTCACGGCAATGGTACGAATCCATTCAAGGACTGACAGCTGACCTTCTGCAAGCACGCGATCGCCAATCGGTGTTCCTGCAATAGGAACCAATAAGTTAACCGGAATAGATTCAGGTGCTTTGGGCATTTTTAGCAGCTCATGTACCCAGTCGATGCGGTCATCACGGCTTTCACCCATACCGACGATATTACCGCTACAGACATTGATACCTGAATTGCGTACGTTTGCAATAGTATCTAGACGCTCATCATAGCTGCGCGTACTGACCACTTGCTCGTAATAGCTTCTTGAGGTATCCAAGTTATGATTATAATAATCCAGTCCGGCTTCCGCCAATTGCGTTGCTTGTTCGGTATCAAGCATTCCCAAAGTCATGCAAGTTTCAAGCCCTAATGCTTTCACTTCTTTGACCAGCTCAACCACATAAGGCATGTCTTTCGCACTTGGATGCTTCCATGCGGCGCCCATACAAAATCGCGATGAGCCAGTGGCTTTTGCGCGTTTGGCAGCGGCAATTACCTTATCGACGTCTATGCGTTTTTCGGCTTGTAGCTTGGTAGTATCACGGTGATGACCGGACTGTGAGCAGTAGCCGCAATCTTCAGGACAGTTGCCAGTTTTGATAGACAATAAGGTGCTAATTTGCACTTCATTGGCGGTGAAATTCTGACGATGGATAGTCTGTGCTTGTAGTAATAAATCCATTAATGGCAAATCGAATAATTGTGTAATCTGCTCGCGACTGTGTTTTTTTATGATTGTTTCAGTCGCTTTAGTCGCTTTAGTCGATTTAGTGGCATCGGTTGTCAATGTCGCTAGAAAGTCATTGTTAGCGTTTATCTGATTATTAAGTGTGTCGCTAGGTTCTGAGATACTAAGTAATCCTGCCATCATATAAATCCTTTTATAAACATAGTAAGCATTAACGTATAAGGTAAGTGTGAATGTATTTTATTTATTTTAATTTTGAGAAAATAAAATTTTAAGCAGTATAATTTAAAGAAAAAAAGGTTGCGGTATAGTATACCGCAACCTTTTCAGAAAATCAGAACCCTGCTAAATGGTCAATCAGATCCATAATAGCAGCTGCCTGTTTGCTCGATCTATTTACCTAACTATTTTCCCAACTTGTGCTTAGCAACACCGACCCAATGGTTGGCAAACTGCTGTGCTTTATAAGCGTAAGGTTTGGCTTTTTGGATATACGGTTTATATTCTTCTGGAATGGCTGGCACGATATGTTTGGCAAGCTTATTGAACCACATCATTAGGCTATAATCGCCTTCTATGCTTAAGTTGCCTTCTTGCACGGCAGTCATAAAGGCAGGAAGATTACCTTTGGTTAAAAGCTTAACGCCTGTCATCGAGTCTTTGAAGTTAATAGTAAGGTCGGCTGCTTTAGCATGACCACTATGTTGGCTAAATTGACCATTATCGAAGCTAAAATGACGCGCAATATCAGATTCAGTACTGGCAAACTCAATCGTTACTTTACGATCCGCAAATAGCGCTTTGACATCTTCGTTATCGCTATCTGCAAGCATAGACAAACGATAACCAATCACCGTCAACAAAACATCTAATGGATCAGACTTGATATCTAAAACAGGTACAGTAAACATAATCGAACTCCTAAAGAATGAGAAATGAGACGCAAAATAATGGGTACTTTATAACAATTTTTGCGACAAATATATAATTACATTATAAACGATTGCTAGGTGTCAATTCTTTAGTAGTTACGTAGAGAGCCTTAAGTATCTTGTAACATTCGATGACGTTAGCAGGATAGGCACACGCTCAGTGAAAGCGTGGCTGATAATCGTCATCATAGACAGGCGTGTGCTCAATATAGCGTGCCGCTTCCAATTCTCGCTGCTTCTTGATGGACTGACTGACATCCTCATAACGCAGCGCCCGATATAACACCCAAGCGCCTAACGGCAGCCAACTGATACCCATCGCGACCACGTAATTGTGCCATTCTGATAACACAAACCAATGCGTTAATAAGCTATCAATGACTTCAACGGCTAACCAATACAGCATCCCACCGAACAGATACCATAGTAACCAGCGCTGCGACGATAAAGCAAGCGCCACGACTGAGCCTATAAGTAGACCATAACCCAATATCGCACTTGTGCTCCACGGCTCACTACCAAAAGTAGAAAGTATTATTAATAACATTGTTCATCTCGCTCTTCATAAGGTGAATTCCAACAAGGCTATTATGGAAGTTTAAAACACAAAGCTAAAGAGGCTGAGGGCGACTTTGCGACAACAGCTGACGTTTGGTTTTTTAGATTGATTTATAAAAACACACGGTAAATTTTGTAGCGACAGCCATTAAAAAAGCGCCACAATGATGGGCGCTTTTTTAGTAAAAGTAGAACAAATTTCTTAAGGACGAATACTACGGCGACCCCAAAATGCTAACGCTGTCACTAATATGGCACCCAATAGCATCAAACCTAAAGTGGTCAACCAATGCGCGCCAGTAGGATACTGCCATGGCATGACGTTATTGATTGCTTCGCTGTTTAGTGTACCTAGGGCATCGGTTTTCCATGGCCATACTTTGACTAAGGAGCCTGCGATAAAACCAATCAGCAAGGCTAGCGTTGCTTGATAATAACGCGATAGTAACCATTTGAGCATGCGGGTAAACAGCAACAGCCCCGTTGCCATACCAGCAACGACAGTAAAGATAATGGCAAAGTTCAAGGTATGTACGGCTTCAAGTACCGTATTATAAGCGCCCATTAATAGTAAAATAAACGAGCCTGATATACCAGGTAGTATCATCGCGCAAATAGCAATAGCGCCAGCAAAGAACAGATAGGGTAAGCTTGGCGTGGTAGTCATTAAAGGCAGACTACTGATGATGACAGCGCTACCCATCCCAAGCAGAAACAATAGCGCCCGTCCGATATTCCAGCGCTTAATCTCAGTTAATAACAGAAAAACTGTCGCGATAACTAAACCAAAAAAGAAAGACCAAATCATCAAAGGCTCATTGTCCAGTAAATGCTTGATCATACCGGCTAACGTTACAAGACTGGTGGCGATACCGAGCAATAAGCACAATAAAAAAGTGGCATCGACTTGTCGCCATACTGCCAGTAAGCCTTTGATACCGCCTTCTTGCCGAAATATTTGCCAAAGATTTGGACCAATACTACTTAAAGCATTAATTAAGCGCTCGTAAATGCCAGCAATCAGCGCGATCGTACCGCCAGAAACACCCGGTACAATATCAGCTGCGCCCATAGCGATACCCTTGACGTAGACACCCAATAGCTGCTTTGGATTATCATTATAAATAGGCGTGCTGTCTTTAACTAAATGTTTGTTATTTAAGTGCTGTTTATCTAAAGCTTGCTTATCTAAATCATCGGAAGATGACGGCGCATCTGGCCGTGGTGATTGTGATGCCGTCATGGACATTCCTTTCTTGTTTGACAATGTAAAAGTGAGGGTAACGTTTTGCGGCATAATAGCACCAAAAATACCGTATAAAAGAGGGGGCAAACTACAAAAACTTGGCCAATGAAAAATACATTAGCCTAGCTTATTATTAGCAGTCTGTAATGGTTATTTGCTGCGGGCTAATGCCGGATAGCCAAGCGCATAAAGTGTGCCTTCAAGCCCTGTGACATTGACGGCCGCATCTGCACGCGCTTGTACGATAGGTTTGGCGTTAAAAGCCACGCCCAAATCAGCCAGTGCCATCATGGGCAAATCATTGGCGCCATCACCGATGCAGACCACTTGCGACATTGTAATACCCAAGCGCTCAGCAGTATGAGCGACGATAGCCGCTTTCTTAGCACCATTAATAATAGGCAGTTGCACATGACCGGTTACCTCGCCCTCTTCGATATCTAAAGGATTGGCATGCACTTCATCGATACCCAATTGCTCAGCGATATAACGGGCAAAATAGGTAAAACCACCTGATACCAATACCGTATGGTAGCCTAAAGCTTTAAGCGCGCTGATAGTAGTGCGAGCGCCTGTCGATAAAGTTAAGCGTGTGCAAATCTCATCAAGTACGCTGGTTGGAATGCCCTGTAATAGTGCCACACGCTGCGCAAAAGATTCGTCAAAATCCATTTCACCGCGCATCGCCGCCTCAGTGATGATTTCTACTTGCTCGCCAATCCCTGCTGTTTTTGCCAGCTCAACGATGACTTCTTGTTCAATTAACGTAGAGTCCATATCGAAGCAAGCAAGCTTATGGGTACGCAGCATATGACCAACCGATAGGATATGACAGTCGACGACATCCAATTGGTCGCTCGTTATTGAGCTTTGAGCGTTTTTATAGTCTTCAGTCAAGTCGCGACGCAACCGCGTGGTCAATTGATCGTCAATGATATGGGCTGCTGCCGTTTTTTTAGCAGGATGCATCAGCGTATCAGTAACCGGTACCAGCAAATAGCGGAAAACTTGCACATCGATAAACGAGGGTTTGGCAAATGTTTGCGCCGTGTCTGTATCAGCAATCTCAATATCTACAAAACTCGCATCGGCATCTTCTGCCACCGTGACCAGATGCCAATTTGGCTGCTCATCAACCCATGATTGTACATATTGGTGGATATCGAGCGAGGATACATGCGTCGGCAGTACCACAATCAAGGCAAAAATGGGCAAGGATTGCAGCGCATCAAAATCTTGTAAATTAGTACCCTCTGGTAATAGCGAGGCCACAGAATCGACGGCTTGTTGCCATGCTTTGCTGTCTTTTGGTAACGAGTAAGATGTATTTTTTAGCATCGCTCAATTGTCCCTTGTATGCTGGTATAAGATTAGGAATAATAACAGTTTTACTCGGCAGCGCCTATAGATGAGGCGCAAAGTATCACAGCCGGATAGAAACACCCGTCACGTCCAAAAAGGTCGGTAGAATAAAAGAAACGTATTACCATAAATTTATGATACTAGCTAACGCCATAACCCTTACTATGGTGATATAGTAGGCTTAAATGAGCGGGCGAGTGCTTAATAAGTACTTGATAAATGCTTGACCCAAACATACTTGCACAACAAATCTACTGTACGATGGCAGCGTCTCATAAATAGTCTTTATTTAAATAAGGATTCATTTAGACGATGCGGTATTAAATTAAGCAAATATAGCGACATATCCTTCTAAAAAATGAGCCAACGCCTCGTTTTTTAATTCCATTTATCCAAAAAAGTTTAACATATCATGACCTATTTAGCGCCGCGGCAAGGGTTGTTTGCCATTATTCTTCTGGTTAGTTTTTGTTTGCAAACTCTATTGTTGGTCATCAGCACCGATCAACAGCTGAGCAACAGTCGTGCGCAAAAAGGCGAGCAAATGGTCGCTCAGCTCATTGATGAAGCACGGCTATCTTTAGAAAATAAAGACCGTGTCAGTTTGAGTGTCATTGCCAATCGCTATACCAGCGAGCAGGATGTGACCCGTATACTGATCAAAGACAATAATGGCGATATATTGGTGCCCGTCGGCAATGCGCCAATGCAACAAGGCGACACCATCAGCCAAATAGCCACCAAAGGCGATGCGGTTATCGGTAGCGTGGCGTTGACCTTAAAAGATATTAGCAAAGGCGAAATCATTGCCATGCAATGGCCGTTTGTGATTGGAACGATGCTGCTACATTTATTGCTATGGCTCATTTATAGTTACATTGCGCGCCCTACTAGGGAGCAAATCAACGCCATCAGCCGTGATGTCCAAGACTTGCATCGCGAGCAATATAAACAATTCGATCAGCGCGGCTACGATCGCGAATTGGAACGTCGTCAATCAGCGCCTACTGCTGCTGAGAAGGAAACTGGCGAGAGTGATGGTTTGGGGTATGATGTTGATAGCCTTTTAGATAGCCAGCTTAACCCTCAAGCAGATGCCAGTGCGCTACATAACCCTTTATCTAATACTCGAAAATTAGACATTCATAGTGCCGTAAATCAGTATGTAAGAACACAGCAGAATCAAGATACAGCGCTCGATGCTAATGACACTGATACCGCTGCAAGCAACACGACTGAAAGCCATGCGATCAATCATGCAGTAGATAGTAGTCCAAACGGTACGAAAGGCATTAATAGCAGTCATCAACCTAATAATGCCTCTCGATTGTCTGCCACCCGGCCATTTGATAGTATCAGCGTACAAATTGTATTTCATGACGAATTTAATATGCTTGAGCGCTTAGCGCCGTCTCAGCGTCTGCCTTATTTAGCGTTATGTACGCAGCTATTGAATCAAGCGGTGACTGAATTACTCAAACAGCCATTGTTGCTGGGTGTGAGCGCATTGAATGAGCCATACTTTGATGAAAGTGGCGCTTATGTGATGCTTAAGGCAGACAATAGCCACGCAAAAGTGGCCTTAGCGGGTGTTATGTTGGGTAAGCTGTATTTAATGCTCAATAAAATCATTCATGATAAGCACATCGAGTTATCACGATTTGCTCTGCCAGCAAAAGCTGGGGTGAGTGACAATGCTCAAGTCGAGGCCATGAGTCAGCTGCTAGAAAGCGTGGGTAAAAAAGAGCAGATGCTCATCTTGCTCCCCAATGGCGGTCTCAAACAAATTAGTAATCATGTACAAGTACAAAGTGTCATGCGTCCAACGACTGTTTATGAGCGTGAGTGTGCGATATTTGATGGCGGCAATGATGCCATGATTCAGCGTTTAGCAGATGTGCGTAACGCGGTACTGATGATTGAAGAGGCAGCAGAGTAGGTGTAAATAGCTCCTTTAGCTTAACCAAAGCCTCTACAATTGCCTGTGCGATAATCGTTATCTTTATCTTGGTATTTACTCATAAATCAGCCATAGTGATAAAAAGGATTGACAACGCCTAGTAGAGACTTTATAAGGCATATATATAACGATATATTTTTAATACACTTGCCTAAAAACGATAGGAGTTTGTCATGAGTGATGCTGATATTGATGACGATTTTGATGATGATTTTGTCGACGATGACGATGCAAAGATGGTAGAAGAAGCCGAGACGAGTGTGCGTACGCGCTTAAGTAGTCTTGAAAAACGCCGTTTGATCGATAATTTGCTAGAAGAAAAACGTTTGGCTAAAGAGCTAAAAGACGATCTTGACGATATAGATAATTTCGATGAAGACGGTGATGATTGGGACGATGACGATATTTAATTCGTCATTTAAGCGGTAGAGTTTTCGCTTAAATACTCAGTGAAACCACTTCTTAATAAGTGATAATGACCTAATTGGTATTAGCTAACCATCGTTAACTAATGATCCTCAGTCGACTGTGCTAAGCTGGTTGTATTCTATTTTTGACAATGGCCTTTCAACCAGCCCTCTTCAATAAGCTTACTTTATCAAAGTTTATTTGGATTTATTTTCTGAATTCAAATAAATGTCATCCTTATATTTCCTACCATTTTGTATTTAACACATTATTTATTGCGCTTGACGCAAGCTATCCTCCAAGGACAACCACACGATGAATAACCAACTAAGTTTCGATGAATTATTAGATTATTTAGACAATGAAGAAAGTCAGTTTGTGCTCGATAGTGTCGCCACCCATGGTTTTTTGACCGCGACCGTCATTGGACGTCCGCTGCCTAATTGGTTGGAGGCATTGTTTGAAGGTCATGTGAGCGAGATTCCAGCAAGCGTGATTGATGGTATTCAGCGCTGGCGTGAGTCTATTATTGCTGAGCTAAAAAACGAGACGCCTATTGAGCTGCCGTTTGGTGAAGATGCGGGCAATGAAGAAGTGGCGGTCGACTTTTCTGATGATTCAGATATCGTTGCTTGGTCGATTGGGTTCGTCGATGCGATGTATGGCGATGAAGCCAGTGATTGGATGGAAAACGAAGAGACAGCAGAAGATGTGGCAGTCTTGACCTTGCCGATGATTGTGTTGAGCGGTATTGATGACGAAGATCCAGACCTTATCGAGATGCGTAAGGATCAAGATAAAATGGCGCAAATGGCCAATAGTATTGAAGGCAATCTGACTGAGCTGTTTTTATTGTTTCATACCAACGACTAGGGCGAACTATAGACGTTGTTTTTAATCCGGATAACTCAAAGATAAGGCAGTATTATGACCGTGCAACTCTCCAACCTTGAGTACTTGCCTAACTACCAAATAACAGAGCGCTTAGATGTGGTTTATGGCAGTACCGTGCGCTCAAAGCACGTCGGTAAAGACTTGTTTGCTGGTCTAAAAAACATCGTTGGCGGCGAGTTGACCGCCTATACCGAACTGTTAGAAGAATCGCGTCAAGAGGCGATAGATCGCATGGTGGTAAAGGCGGAAGCCTTGGGCGCTGATGCGGTCGTTGGCTTGCGGTTTTCGACATCTAGCATTGCGCAAGGAGCTTCCGAGTTATTTGTTTACGGTACCGCTGTCAAAGTTGTACGCGTGCAACAACAGTCTGCGTCGCCTCAGCCTCCGAGCGACCATTACGGTCATACGCATTATCAACAGCCAGCACAAGCGCCTGCTCAATCACCCACTACGACGCCAGCAGCTACGGATGAATTACCACGTTTCAACCCTTTTGGTGAATGAGCCACTGCTTAAAGCACTGATGTAAAACGCTAGATTAAAGCACTGATTTAAAGTACTGGTTTAAAGCAACGATGGTTTTTGATGACAAGAGATGTCCCATGAATAACTCTCTCAGCCAAATGCTGATGAACTATGCACCGCTTATCGTCCTGTTTGTGGTGGGTTGGTTTTTTGGTGCGCGTCATGAACGTCAGCATCTCGCACAGTTAGTACTTGCAGAAAAATCCCTAAGTTATATTATTGTATCCACTGAGCGTTTTTATCAGCCAGCGCTTGCTGATAATACACAAGGCGATCTGGTGCTCGGCAGCGTTGTTATCGCGCAAGATTATTTTAAAATGGTGATTGCTCGTATTTTAAGTATCTTTGGTAAAAATCTAACCACCTATGAGACTTTACTGGATCGCGCTCGCCGCGAGGCAGTAGTACGTATGCGCACCCAAGCGCAGGCTAAAGGCTATAATCATATCTACGGCTTGCGTCTTGAGGTTAGTAATATTAATCAATTAGGTAGCATGGTCGAAGCGATTGCTTACGGTACGGCAGTTATGAGCAGCGAGCACGCCTAGAGCATTGTTATTTTATGGCAATTAGGCAATTTTTATTTAGGTTTATTTATACTTAACATCCTGCATTAATTTACATTTCACACCAATGCTCGCCTTATAAAAGACAATACTATGTTGCTCTTAAAAATAATTTTTGCACTCATGTTAATGTATGCTTTTTTTAGGATAGTAACGTGGTTGAATGATGCTAATAATCATGAGAGTATATCGATTTGGCTGTCGGAGCATCTTGACAGTAGCGATAAAGGTGACAGCGGTTCTGATGGCAGTGGCTCTAGTGGTAGTGACGGTGGCGGCGGTGATTAGAAAGTGATTACCAGCGAGTTGAAAAATCTGTAATGCGCCATTAAGAGCTTAACGCCGACGCGCATTTATCCGCGCTACTTTATCTTGCTCCTCATCTTTAGCTTGCTGTTTTATCTTTTCGATATCAAATAAGAACGTTCGGTTTTTAAGTACGGCGACAAACACGACGCCGCCTATCGTATTGCCGACCAGTACGACCACTAAAAACCATAAATAGCTCATTAAGCTGACGGTATTGCCGTACATTAAGGCAGAAAACACCTCTATATTGCCAACGATACTATGATGCAAACCTAAAAAGCCAATACTACCGGTAATAAGAGTTACCAAGACAATGCGGCTAAGGGTATCGCGCGCCGAAGTCACAAGCCACGCTGCTACACCCATCATCCAACCAGCCAATATTGAGCTACCAAATATCACCCACCACTCAAAGCCTAAGACATGCTGCGCATAGGCATCAATATTAGCGACGGTAAATAGCTGCATGTTAATACCTAAACCAATCATTAATGCCGCAAACAGACAGCCACCGACGATATTACCAGCAATGACAATTCCCCAAAGCCGTAGCAGCTTCCATAGTGGCTCTATTTTGTTGAGTACGGGCAAGCTTAACAGGGAGGTCTGCTCAGTAAATAATAACGACTGACCGATAACGACGATGATAAAACCTAACGGATATAATAGCGACGCCAGTACCATCGCATAATCACTAGGTAGTACCTCGCTCAGTAGCGCAAAAGCGGCTAGAATAACAAATAAGCTGATGCCAATCTCAAGCCCTGCAGTAAAAGCACTGGTAAATAGCGAGCCAAGCGAGCGGTTAAAGGTTTCTTTGGCATCGATGACTTGCTCAACTAAAATACTGGCATAGCTTTTAGGCGCGCTAAGATTGTCATCGCCAGCGACTTCTTTAATAGAGGCTTTATCCTCTTCGCTAATATCTTCAGAGAAGTCGTGATCGTCTAAATTCTCAGTAGTATCAGTGCCAGTAGTATCAATATCACTGCTATCAATGTCACTGCTATCAATGTCACTGCTATCAAGGTCACCGTCTTGTTTATTGCCAGCTTTATAGTCATGATTAGCGGCACCATCAACTATACGCTTATCGTCTACATTGTCAGCCTGAGAGTTGTTCTTATGCTCGGTATCTTGGGACACGGTCAGCTCGCTGTTTATCAGATAGTGATTTTAGTATCTTGTCTATTCTATAGTAGGACTATAACCTATTATGTTTAGTATTCAGCTAATTGCTGTTGTTAATTCTTTATCCTGATTCTTAGTCAAATCTATTGTTTTAATGTAGTGGTGAGAGGTTATGCGAACATTATCTAAATATAGCCCTTGGCAAAGCGAGATGGCAGTGACGGCTAGTCTTCTGAAGCTTGATTTGTTATCAGATAAGAAAATTGTCGAGTACACTCATTACTTACTCGATAATGAATACTACGACGATGAGATGTTATCGATAATTGATGATGACCCTATATATCCAAGAGGCAATAAAGAATCGTTTCAAAGAGCACTTTCTAGTTTAGGTTTTCCAGACATCGATACAGAGCAATCTAAGTGGATTTATACTTACAGGCTCATGAACAACTATGCGACAGCACCAAACAATCACTATGTTTTTGCTAATGAGGCAGTAGGATTTTATTATAAATTTGATGAGTTTTTCAACAATGATAGTCATTTAAAGGAGATAAGTAAGCTCAAGGATTTGCTTTATTGTATAGAGGATGCTGGCGACAATTTCTATATGGGATACATCACGCATGGCTATAATGATCTTGTAACGTTATATCGTATGCAATGTCAGTTTTTTCAGCTTTGCCAACAGTGGATACAAGATAACCGATCACAAATAGAGTCTATATTCAAAGCGCTATACGCCTAAATGAACTTAGAATCTAACAAAATGCTCT
>NZ_NEXU01000032.1:0-18338 GCF_002224105.1 Psychrobacter sp. DAB_AL32B
TTTATTTGACCACATTCATTATTAATAAAAGACCATTCTATTATGAGCAATCCTAATACCGACACTAACACTAAGACCAACCTGACCCAATCTATCCAAGCAGCGCTAAGCCAACTTGAGCACGCCTACAATCCTGCAGAGGTTGAGGCTGGCATGTATCAAGGCTGGGAAGAAAGCGGTTATTTTAAGCCGAGCTTTGATAAAGATGAGTCTTTCTCTATCGCACTACCACCGCCAAACGTGACTGGTTCGCTGCATATGGGTCATGGCTTTAATAATGCCATTATGGATGCGCTAACGCGTTATCACCGCATGGATGGTGACAATACGCTTTGGCAGCCGGGTACAGATCATGCAGGTATCGCAACCCAAATGGTCGTTGAGCGTCGTCTGGAAGCTGAGGGTATTAAGCGTCGTGATATGACTCGTGAAGACTTCATCGGTAAAGTTTGGGAATGGAAAGAAGAGTCGGGCGACAATATTACCCGTCAGATTCGCCGTTTGGGTAGCTCGGTCGATTGGTCGCGTGAGCGCTTTACCATGGATGATGGTTTATCAAATGCCGTTAAAGAAGTGTTCGTCCGTCTTTTCGATGATGGCTTAATTTATCGCGGTAAGCGTTTGGTCAATTGGGATCCAAAGTTCCAAACGGCACTATCGGATTTAGAAGTCGAAAACCATGACGAAAAAGGCAGCTTGTGGCATTTCCGTTATCATTTCACCGATAAAGATATCACTACCCAAGATGGTAAAAACTATCTGGTCGTCGCGACTACGCGTCCGGAAACTTTATTGGGTGATACCGCCGTTGCAGTCAATCCAAGTGATGAGCGTTATGCACATTTAGTTGGCAAAACGATTACTTTACCAATTACTGGTCGCATCGTGCCTATCGTTGCTGATGATTATGTCGAAAAAGACTTTGGTACTGGCTGCGTAAAAATCACCCCAGCCCATGATTTTAATGACTATGAGTTGGGTCGCCGTCATAACTTGCCACTCATTAATATCCTTGATGAGCGCGCCAATATTTTACCAGCGATGGAGGTTTATCCTGACCTGCAAACGCGTGAGCCAGAGCTTGAAACCACGCCTGCCGACCATTTAGGTAACAGCTATGCAGGACTTGAGCGTTTTGCCGCGCGTAAAATTTTAGTGGCGCAAGCAAGCGAGCAAGGCTGGCTAGAAGATATCGAAGACTACGCGCTAAAAGCACCGCGTGCTGAGCGTGGCGGTACGATCGTTGAGCCGTGGTTGACCGATCAGTGGTATGTGGCAGTCAATAAACTTGCTAAGCCTGCGATTGACGCGGTAGAAAATGGCAGTATTGAGTTTGTCCCTGCGCAATATAAAAACATGTATATGTCGTGGATGACTGATTTGCAAGACTGGTGTATCAGTCGTCAGCTCTGGTGGGGACATCGTATCCCAGCTTGGTATGACGACGCGACCGGTGAGATTTATGTGGCGCGTGATGAAGCTGAAGTGCGCACAAAATATAATCTAAGCGACGACGTAAAATTACGCCAAGACGATGACGTACTTGATACGTGGTTTAGCTCCGGTCTGTGGACATTTAGTACGCTTGATTGGGCGGACGTCAATGCGGATCCGCGCGTGCTCAAAACCTTTCACCCGACCAGCGTGTTGGTTACCGGTTTTGACATTATCTTCTTTTGGGTTGCCCGCATGATCATGATGACCATGCATTTCGTCAAAAATGAAGATGGCACGCCGCAAGTACCGTTTAAGACTGTTTATGTGCATGGTCTAGTACGTGATGGCAATGGTCAGAAAATGTCCAAATCTAAAGGTAACGTCTTAGATCCAATCGATCTTATCGATGGTATCGAGCTTGAGGCGTTGGTCGAAAAACGCACCAGCAATATGATGAATCCAAAAGACGCGGCGAAAATCGAAAAGCAAACGCGTAAAGAATTCCCTAAAGGCATTCCAGCATTTGGTACCGATGCGCTACGTTTTACTTTTACCTCGCTTGCCAGTACTGGTCGCGATATCAACTTTGATTTAAAGCGTGTCGAGGGCTATCGTAATTTTTGTAATAAAATCTGGAACGCCAGCCGCTTTGTGCTGATGAACTGTGTCGACAAAGAAGACAATGCCCAAGCGATTGACCAAGCCGCCAATCCAGAGGTTTGGGAATTACCAGAAAAATGGATTATGAGTCGTTTGAACTCAACGGTTGCCAATATTCATCAGCATTTTGCCCAGTATCGTCTCGATATGGTCAGCCATGATATCTATGAATTTATCTGGAATGAATACTGTGACTGGTATGTTGAGCTTGCCAAAGCCAGCCTAAATGATGACTCGGTGTCAAGCGAGCGTAAAGCGCAAATTCGCTATGTACTGTTGCATGTGCTTGAGACGGCGCTACGCTTTAGCCATCCAATCATGCCGTATCTGACCGAGCAAATCTGGCAAACCATCGCGCCGTTATTGGGTCGCAAAAATACTGATAGCATCGTGATCGCTGATTATCCACAAACCGATAATGCACAGATTAACGCGCAAGTTGAAGCCGATATGGCGTGGCTACAACAGCTCATCGCTAGTGTGCGTAATATCCGTGGTGAGATGAAACTGGGTAATGCGGTACGTCTGCCAGTATTGCTACAAAATATCTCGGCAGCGGAAGACGCGCGTCTATCGCGTATCGCCAATCAGTTTAAGGCGCTGGCTAAAGTAGAGAGCCTAGAGATACTAAAAGAAGGTGATGACGTGCCACTATCATCATCTAGTATGATTGGGCAGCTGCGCGTCCTTGTCCCAATGAAAGGTCTGATTGATCCTACTGCTGAGCTGGCTCGTCTGGGCAAGTCATATGATAAGTTGAAAGGTCAAGCTGAAGGTATCTCACGCAAATTAGGCAATGAAGGCTTTGTCAGTAAAGCACCTGTAGAAGTAGTCGATGCTGAAAAGGCTAAATTGGCTGAGCTAGAAGGGCAGCTGACGGCGATGACAGCGCAGATGGAAGAGTTGAAGGCGTTGTAAAATCAAATAAGCATATTAATACCTGTAATTTTATCCTAAAAACACCATCATAAATCTATGATGGTGTTTTTTTATCGTTTATACGACTGGCAATAAATTTTATGTCTCAGGTTGTTCTTTGTATTCAGGATTTAATCAATTAAAAATACTATATAAAATAGTAGATCATGGGCGTTACTAATTAGAATCAATATGTGTATATTGCATATTGTTTTAACATCTTTTCAAGTCTTGTCTAAAAAATTGAATAATTTGAAATGCTATTTTAAGGAACGTTATGTTATCTGCTTATCGTGAGGATCATTTTTTTCTTAGCCGCGCACTGCCTATTCTAGGTATATTGGCAATTATTTACGGATTGTTATGGGTATTGGCCGTTCCTATTAATGCAGTAGTCTTAGCTATTGTACTAATGGTGGTATTTTGTCTGATCAAAATTCCTGTTGCAGTTTCATTACTTTCTGCTGCTTTGCTTGGTGGCCTCCATGCAAGAATGGCATTTCCTGATATCTTACAGGTATTAAATGACAATCTACTCAGTGGCGCACAGGTAGGTATGACCTATATCATGGTCGGAGCGTTTGCAGTTGCGCTTGCGAGAAGTGGTATTCTCGATTGGGTCGCGCAGAAAATGGCCAGTAGCTTAAATCGTGATGGGGTTAATGTACGTAAACAAGTTAAATGGATGCTGTTTAGTTTATTTATTGTTGCCTCATTGCTCTCGCAAAACCTAATTCCAGTACATATTGCCTTTATTCCAGTACTTATTCCACCGTTGCTTGGGCTGATGAATCGTTTGAAAATTGATCGCCGTGCTGTTGCCTGTATTCTTGCATGTGGAATTAGTGCTTCTTATCTTTTACTACCGTTTGGTTTTGGTGCTATTTATCTGAATGAGATTTTGCTAGAAAATTTTAATAGTGTTGGCGCAGCGTCAGGATATGCTGCTACTGCAAGTATGGCTCCTAAAGCGATGTTTTTTCCAGTGATGGGAATTCTTGCTGGAATGCTATTTGCAGTCTTGATTACTTATCGTAAACCACGTGATTATACGCAGCCAGAAAAACTAGATACGTATGTAGCACCTGTTCAAGAAAAAATCGAGATTGGTTTGCAGCCATTACTATTTACCGCATTAGCGGTTGTGGTGGTGTTATTGTTCCAAATTTATTTTGATTCACTATTTATTGGGGCAATGATTGGGTTTATGATTCTTGGTTTTTCTGGCATTTATCGCTGGCAGGCTCAAGATGATGTTTTTACTCAAGGTGTGCGTTTAATGGCTGAAATCGCCGTGATTATTACTATTGCTTCTAGTTTTGGCGCGCTATTAACGGCCACTGGCGACATAGATCCGCTAGTACAATCGGCTACCCAGTTTTTTGGTGATAATAAACTCTTTGGTGCGGCAGTAATGTTAATCGTCGGTTTATTTATTACCATTGGTTTTGGCGACTCGTTTGCTTCTGTACCAATCTTAGCACCAATTTATATTCCGTTAGCCTTTGCCCTTGGTTTTTCACCGTTGGCGGCGCTAGCGATGCTTGGCGCTTCTGCTGCATTAGGCGACGCTGGTTCTCCAGCTTCTACTCTTACACTTGGCGCCACCGCTGGTCTAAATGCCGATGGACAGCATGATCATATAAAAGACAGTGTGATTCCAACTTTTTTCCATGCCAATATTGGTATGTTGCTCTTTACTTGGGTAGCGGTAGTTTGGTTATTGGGTTAATTTAAAGACTAAGACGCTAGATTTTAATATCATTCATTTTAAACAAGGACGTTTACTATGCAAATAACATCAACTGCCAAAGCTCTTGCTTTAAGTGCCTTATTTCTAAGCCTAAGCGCTTGCGTTATCGTTTCACCGCCAACTAATGAAGACACTTTGACAGACACCGATCTTATTCGAGCTGCTGAGCAAAAAGAATCAGCGCCAACCGAAGGCGCACAGCAGTGGGTCATCGGCTATCATCACGGCATTGCAGTAGTTAAGTCATTCCAGTGCTCAGACCTCTGTCCGCAGAATACTTTGCGCGTGATTTATTATGACGTACCCACCGATGCCACTTGTGAGAGTATCGGCGGCGTGACCAAATCAATATTAGTGCCAATCGCTATTACTGTAATGCCAAAAGACTATTGTTTCCCAGCCGTCATCGCCGACTATTGGGAAAGTTACCCCTGAATTAAATGAGCAACGTTTTTAAGTCGGATTATATAAGCTGACTTGAAGAAGCACGCGAAATAGGATTGATAGTGAAATAAGTCAGAATCTTATCGTTAAAAATAAAACCGCCTACAATTTAAACTGTGAGCGGTTTTTTTATGTTAGTCACCAAACAAAGCAGGCTACTTGCTAGTTACTAGCACTGCTACGGCAAACTTTGTATTAGACATTTTGTTACAAATCAAAGCGATAGGGCTGATAATATAAACAGATGAGTATTAATTACTATAAAAATTGAGACTATACAAATAAGGAAATAAGGAAATAAGTAGAAGATATTATATCGAATCTTGTAGTACACAAGATATTTTTAAATCAAGTTTCTCTAGGTTTAGGAATAATTACTATGATAAAGATAAATATGTATGTGATTTTTTGGGTCGCCCTGTCATTTTTTACCCTCCTTATTGCTATAAGTAATATAAAAGGTCGTAAGTTAATCCGTGATAAGGGCGCTATGCCAAAAGCACTCAGTAGCGACAGGCTCGATATTGAGTCCAGTTTTTATAAAACGGATGCAACGTGGCACGATATTATATTTTTCCACGCGTCCGCATCAGGTGTGGCTATCGTGCTATTGGTTTTAATTATCAAAGGCGAGGCGTTGTTCCCTGGAACGGTGGTTTTCTTTGGCGCGCTGTCTTCCATCGCCATATTCACCATTAGCATGGTACTTCTGTTATTAGCATTTTATTTCTATACCATCTCGATTTTGAAACTTGGTAATACGTTAGCCAGCATGCAGATTAAGGGTAAAGATATTAAAACCATGTATGCGATTATGGCTGTCTTTGGCTATTTTTTGATATTTGCATTACTGGCGTTGATATTGGTCTAGCATTAGAAGTAAAACCTATCTGTCGAGAATGCTTTGTACAGTCAATAAAAACCGCTCACCACCTAAACTGTGAGCGGTTTTTTTATCCCATTCATTTGACTTAAAACCAAGATGCTAGCTATCCAAAATATAGCGAAATACACATGTTATTCGTCTCAGAGCTGATACTAATTGCCATGCTAAAGATAATAATTCTAAAATATTTAGTTGTACTCATTTACTCAATCACTAACCAAACATACCCATCAGTAGCAAAACCGTGCAAAATCAGTCTTGAACTGCGTTATCAACTTCTTTATCTTTGATAGCTTATAATAGGTAGTCCATACCTAATGACCTAATGTCTAACACTGACTGATAAAACTCTCATGACTCAATCAAAGAAAGCTTTTTATTATCGACCTAAGACCAATCAACATAACAGTCCAACCGTGCGTTGGATGTTTTTGATATTTGGCTGGGTGTTTTTTGCCTTGGGTATCATTGGTATCCTATTACCTGTCATGCCGACAGCACCTTTTATCTTACTGGCGGCAGGTTGCTGGGCACGTAGCTCACGACGCTTCCATTTTTGGCTGATTAATCATAAATATTTTGGTAAATATGTCCGTGACTGGGAAGATCGTCATGCTGTACCCTTATATGGGAAGTGGTTAGCAACCATAATGATGGCAATATCGACAACGATGTTGTTTTTTAGCATTCCTGCCGATATGATGTGGGTGGCATGGTCGGTAGCCTTGGTATGTAGTGGGGTAGCGATATATTTGTTCCGCTTGCCAAATGCCTAAAATTGTTGCAATTAGGGAGAAAAACAGCCAATAACTAGCTTCAGTTACACGAAATCTGAGATAAGGCTTGCGATAATGAGATGTTGCCCTTATAATACCTCCAAGCTTAAGAGCAGTTCTGCACCAAATCATTACCTCGTAGTATTAGTTATAATCCTTCGTTTTAATATTTATCGTTCAGTAGCTATTTGCAAGCGTTACCGGTCACTAGGCCATTAATAAATTAAAAAGTAGGATTATCGATATGTCAGATACTCAAAAAGGTACAGTTAAGTGGTTCAACGAAGCTAAAGGCTTTGGTTTTATCGCTCCAGAAACTGGCGCAGACGTTTTTGCTCATTACAGCGAAATCACTGGTTCAGGCTTCAAAACTTTAGCTGAAGGCCAAGAAGTTGAGTTCACTGTAACTCAAGGTCAAAAAGGTCCACAAGCTCATAACATCGTTGCTATCTAATTTGTCTTTTTAGACAATTAGAGCAAGATGAATAAAAAACGAACCTTCGGGTTCGTTTTTTTTCGTCTATAATTTAATATAAATATCCTAATATTAAAAACTTGAGCTTTAAGATAAATAGTTATTAAATCAAACTATAAACAAAAAAATGCCTACGTACTATTATCATAGTCGTAGGCATTTTTGGTTTTAGATGAAGTAGAGGGTGTTAAGTCATTTGGCCTCTTAAATAAAGCTAATGCCGATATTAATCAATCCACCACCAACGATTAACCAAGCAAACATAATCGCACCTAATATCAGTGGTTTGACGCCAGCTTGTTTGATGGCGCTGAGATGGGTGGTGAGACCAAGCGCAAACATCGCCATCGTTAACAGGACATCGTCGAACATTATCATACTACGCTCAAAGCTCTCAGATATATTTAGCCAAGTATGCAACAAGACGATTAAAATAAAAATAAAGGCGAACCATGGCACTTTAACTTCTTTGATACGGCTCATAAATGAAGCGGTTTGACCATTTTCGCTATTGCCTTTGGTCAGAGCAAAAGACAGTACCAATAAGAAAGGGGCGAGCATCATCACTCGTATCATTTTAGTGACGACTGCGGTATCGCCAACGTCAGCACTGACGGTATTACCAGCGACCACCACTTGCGCGACTTCATGAATGGTCGAGCCGGTATAGACGCCATAATCTTGCGCGCTTAGCCAAGGCTGTAACCAGCCAAGATGATAGAGAAACGGATAAAGCAGCATAGCGATTGTGCCAAATACCACGACCGTTGCGACCGCGATAGTAACTTTGTGCGCTTCTGCTTTGACGATTGGATCGGCGGCGATGACAGCTGCTGCTCCACAAATACTAGCGCCTGAGCCTATCAATATCGTGGTTTCTCTATCCACTTTTAATAATTTGGTGCCTATCCAATAGGTTAATAAAAAGGTTGATGTGAGCACCAACGCATCGCTCATCACTGCTGGTAGACCGACACTTGATACTTGGGTTAGGGTCAATTTAAAACCATAGAACATAATGGCGAGTCTTAAAATCTGCCCTTTAGCAAAACCGACCCCTTCATTTAAGTGCTCAGCGAAATTGGTATAGACCGTATTGCCAAGTATCATACCGATTAAAATCGCTAGCGTGAGCGATGACAGTCCCACGATGCGCCCGTTTGTCCAAGTGTGCAAACTGCTATTTAACCACAGACAAAATAAGCTGCCAATTAGCACGGCGATAAGCCCTGCGAGATGGTGTTTGCGTGGAAAATAGCTATTTACTGACTGCATTAAGGCGTTCATGACGGACTGTCCTAGTGATATGTTTTGGGTAGTACGGCTAATTTTTATAAGACTGCTATTCTCGTTAATCGAAAATAGCATAAGCTTATGACTAGACATTATAAGTCAGTACTACCTATAATAAAAACAGATTAATAAGATATGAATTATCGATTTTATAGGTTATTAAACTAATTTCAGTTATTTCTTAAGTTGAGAATGAAAAGGTTATTAAAACTACATAAGTAAAAACAGACATAAAGGATAGATGTGCTTATGAAAAAAGCCGTACAGACTATACCGAAGATTACGCTGCGGCAACTGGCCGTATTTGTCAGTATTTATCAAACAGGCAGCACCAGCCGTGCTAGTGAAGTGATGCATTTGTCACAATCAGCGGTCAGTAGTGCGCTGACAGAATTAGAAACAAGGTTGCAGATGCCACTATTTGAGCGGGTCGGGCGCAGGCTTAATCAGCATCCCAATGCTCATCCTATTTATATACAGGCGCAAGCAATCTTAGGGCAAGCATTGACGCTTGAGCATTATCATAAATCGCAAGTAGGTCAGATTCATATCGGTGCGAGTACCACCATTGGCAATTATGTACTGCCGCCGCTGCTTGCCAAGCTATACGAGATATTGCCAGATGCGAATGTCGATATGTATATTGCCAATACCCAAGAAGTGGTCAATGAGGTTGAACAATTAAATATTGATATTGCGCTAGTAGAAGGGATGCCGCGGCCGACGGATATGAAAGCGATTGAGCAACGAGAGTGGCGGACAGACACCTTGATGGTATTTGCTAAGCGCGATAGTAAGTGGCTAAAAGAGGTTGCAGCGTATAACGATGCTGATCATTGCTATGAGCTAAGTACTGAGCAACTGGCAAAGTTGCCATTACTAGTACGTGAAGCGGGTTCGGGTACACGGCAGATTATTGATGAGCAATTATTGCAATATTTACCTAATGCAGAAATCATTATGGCGATTCAGCAATCTGAAGCAATTAAGCATATGGTGAGCGCAGATATTGGACTTGGCTGTTTATCTCAGCACGTCATTCATGCCGAGCTAGCCAAAGGACAGCTGGTGCAGGTGAAAGTGGCGGGTATAGATTTGTCACGGACATGGTGGTTAGTCTGGCATAAAGCCCGTCATCAAAGCCCGATTTGGCAGACGTTTATTGATATTATTGAACAGGGTCAAGCTCAAACTTGATAGGCAATCGCCGTTTTAGCTAAAAATAAAAAAGCGCCGCGTCAATAATGACACGGCGCTTTTTAGTAGCTGATTATATAAGACAATAATAAGCCTATGGTTATTTTGAGACAGGCTTATCGAGTCTCACCACCAAGCTATCACAAGGTACATTGGGTAAGATATTATCCGCGGTTGCTCCGCTTAACCAAGCTGCTATACCATGACGTTCATGACGACCGATGACCAACAAATCGACGTCATGCTTGTGGCAATAGTTGACGATACCTTCACTATTTGAGATAGCAGTGGTCACTTCAGAATTAACCACGTTTAATTCATTGCGGTCTAAAAACTGCGCCAGTTTTGCGCGCGCTTCTTGGCAGCGCTCATCATCAATCTCATCATATAGGCTTGAGGCAGGCACCAGCTCATAGCCGAAGCCAACCATGGTATCTTTGACAATATGTAGTACCGATAGCTTAGAGTTAGGACGATTATCGACGATACGTTTGGCCTTTTGGGCGACCACATCGGCATCGGACATTAGGTCTGTAACCAGTAATATATGTTGGTAACTCATGAGCGGCTCCTTGTGACAGATGATTTTAACTATAACACTACTAATGACTACTGTTAAGTGGGCTTTGTGAAATGCGCATTATCTTTATACGTTATTCTTTATTACTAATTATCTTTCTCCATGCACTGTCTTGACTTATCACCGTATTAGCCCCATCTAACCTCGTTAGGCAAATTCTTTTTAGCTTATAAATACACAAAGCGGTAATGAGTTGTTATTGATCATTATGTCGCTGCTATGCCTTTATAAACGCCATTTAATTTGAAGATTACCGATAATATTTTTATCAAGCCGATATTTTTATAAATATAAATTTCACTATTTTCTATGATTTACCCTGATGTCATCCATTAATGACGATGATATCAAGGTAATCTATAAGGACAACTATGACTGACACGCCATTTACTGCTGATTTAACCCTGCATCCAGCCTTTGAGCTGCTTGAGCACCGCCACATTGATGCATTATCAATGGATGTGTTGATCAGTCAGCATGTAAAAACGGGAGCGATGCACTATCATTTGGCGCATCCCAGTGATGAAAATGCCTTTTTAGTTGGCTTTCGCACCCAACCGATGGATTCAAAGGGCGAGGCGCATATTTTAGAGCACGTCGCCTTATGCGGCTCGAAGAAATTCCCTGTTCGTGATCCGTTCTTTTCAATGATTAAGCGCTCATTAAATACCTTTATGAATGCGATGACGGCGGCTGACTGGACGGCGTATCCGTATGCCACGCAAAATAAAAATGATTACTTTAACTTACTTGCCGTCTATCTTGATGCATCATTTTTCCCGAATATTCATCCGCTTGATTTTGCCCAAGAAGGTATTCGTGTTGAGTTGGACGAAAATGATAAGCCGCAGTTTAAAGGTATCGTCTTTAATGAGATGAAAGGCGCGATGAGTGGCGAGATTGATCAGTTGTATCATACGGTTGCCCATCATTTATTCCCAACGACGACCTATCACTATAATTCGGGCGGTGATCCTGCTGATATCCCAGACCTGACTCATAATGAGCTGGTTGAATTTCATCAGAGCCATTATCATCCGTCAAACAGTGTGATTATGAGCTTTGGTAATATTCCAGTCGCTGAGACCCAAGCAAAAATCCATGACGATGCTTTGATTGAGTTTGAAGCCGGTAAAAAACACGTGTCGCGTCCAGAGCAGCGTTTGTCTGCGCCGATTAGTGCCACTGATACTTATACCGCTGACGAAGCTGGTCCCGATCAAACGCATCACGTACTTGCTTGGTTATTGCCATCGATTACTGATCCAAAGCAGCGTTTGGCACTGCGTCTATTAGAAGGCGTATTGATTGAACATGCTGGCTCGCCGTTACGTGCTTATTTGGATAGCCATCCACTAGGTAAAGCGCCAAGTCCGTTATTGGGATTGGATGACAGTCATTATGAAATGGTCTTTTATACTGGACTACGTGGCTCTAACCCTGAACACGCTGAAGCAGTAGAGCAGGGCGTTATTGATTTGTTGACCAAGGTTGCAAGCGCGCCAGTCGATGATGAGACTATTGAAACTATTTTGCATCAAATCGAGATTGATCAGCGTCATATCGGCGGTGATAGCATGCCTTATGGTCTGAACTTGATGCTAGAAGGCTTTAGTACCGCGATTCATGATGGCAATCCTATCGATGTCTGGGAAGTTGATGAGCATTTACAATGGCTACGTGAGCAAGTAAAAGATGAGCAGTGGCTGCCGAATTTAATTAAAACGCACCTGTTAGATAATCAGCACCGTGTGCGCGTCACGATGACGCCGGATAGCGAAAAAACAGCTCGTCTGGCGGCAGCTGAGCAAACGCGTCTCGATACTATCGCCATGGATTTGACCACTCACGATAAAGATATCTTAAAACAACAAGCATTGGATTTGGCAGCGCGCCAAGCAGCGCCTGATGATTTAAGCTTATTACCAAAAGTTGGTTTAGAAGATGTACCGACCGACATTAGCTTTAAGCAAGGCACGCAAAAGCAGATTAACCTAAGCGGCAAAGACAGCACCTTATTTGAATATGAAGCGGGCACCAACGGCTTGTATTATTATCAAATAATCGTGCCATTAACCGATGAGATTGGTGCTAATAAGAATGCCGAGCTACCAGTAAACGAAGTGATTAATCATCCGTTACTGCCGATTTATTTAAGCTTATTATCAGAGTTGGGTACGGATTCGCTCAGCGCACACGAGATGCAAGCCAAGCAAGCGGCGCATTCATCTGGTGTGACGGCGCGTGTCAGTCAGCGTACCAATATTGATGACAGCCAAGCGATTAGTAGCTACTTTGTAGTTGCCACTCGCGCGCTTAATCGCAAGCCTGAAGCGATTGATTTGCTTAAAGAAGTTATGGAGCATAGCGTCTTTAGTGAGCATGATCGTATCAAAGAGATTTTGCAGCAGCGTCAAGCAGGCTGGCAATCAAACCTTGCGGGTTCAGGGCATTCATATGCGATGCAAACTGCCAGTCGTGGTATGAGTCGTCAAGCGCAGCTAGAGTATGTGCGCAGCGGTCTACCAGCTTTAAACGCGCTAAAAGACTTCCTAACGCATGCGAGTACTGATGATGCGCAGTGGAATCAACTGGCGACGAGTTTGATGGACTTACATCAACGTCTGATTAGCTTACCTAAGCATGCGGTCATTATTTGCGAAGCGGAGCAAACTGAACGCTTAAGCAATTTGATTGTTGATAGCTGGAAAGACAGCCAAGCGCCGGAAATTGCTGAAAAATTGAACCGTTCTGATGCTGGTATTGAAGCAAATATCCCAAGTGAATTTACGGAGTTATCGCTAAATGCTGCATTGAGTGGTGAGAATGATGGCGCTAAACTAGAAGAAGTTGCTGTAGAAGATTTGGCATGGTTGGTTCCGACCAACGTCTATCATAACGCCAGTGCTTATACCGTACCAGCGGCTGACCATCCTGACACGGCAGCCCTCATGGTATTAGCGCCTTACCTACGTAATGGCTACCTGCATAGCGCCATTCGTGAGCGTGGCGGTGCTTATGGCGGCGGCGCAGGCTATGATGCCAATGCTTGTGCCTTTAAGTTCTTTAGCTACCGCGATCCGCAGTGCGCTGAAACTTTTGCGCACTTCGACGCCAGTATCGAATGGCTATTAAATGAGCCGCAAACAGATGAGCAATTGGAAGAAGCTATCTTGGGTATTATCTCAGGTATGGATAAACCCGGCTCTCCAGCAGGCGAGGCAATCAAAGCGTGCTTTGCTGACTTGCATCATCGCGGTGTAGATTGGCAGCGTAAAATGCGTGCCGCCATCTTAGCCGTTACGGTTGCTGACTTACAGCGCGTGGCTAAGCAGTATCTGCAAGGGCAAAAACATGTGCGCGCCGTATTAGCACCTTATGATAAAGAAACTGCTGTAAAAGAGTTAGGCTTTAACGTTTGTAAAATTAAGAGCTAGTTATTAGATATAGAAGATTCAATTTAAAAAGATACATGGATATACATAAGCCGCTGGTATAAATTTCTCTTGCTTGCTGTGTGCTTTGCACGACAGAGGCTGCGAAAAATTCATCCCAGCAGCGTTATATCGGTTTTAAAGTGACTCGACTATATGCAATCGCTGAGCTGCTATATAAAAAAACCGCCGCTTCCATTTATATTGGAAACGGCGGTTTTTATTTTTACGCTTGTTTAAGCACTGCACTTTTACACAGCTACTTTTTAATTAAGTAATTTGCCACCGCTTTATAAGCAGGTAGTGAAGTAGGGTCAATTTTACCATTACTGGCTTCAGGGTATGAGGCAAAACGGACGATGACCATGTCGGCTGCTGGGTCAACATAGACTGTTTGACCGTGGACGCCACGCGCTGCATATATAGGCGTGGGGTTATCAAATAGCCACCACATACTTTTGTAGCTGCCATTATTGAGCTGTTTATAACCAGCTTTTGCAAAAGCCCCTTTATCACCGCCAGCCTCGATATTATCTACGACTGAGGTTGGGAATAAGCGTTCACCATTGATTTCGCCTTTATTTAACATCAAGCTGCCAATACGTGCCATGTCATGCAAGCCAGCACTAATACCGCCGCCAGCAAACGGCGTACCTTTAGCGTCGACAGTCATATAGGCACTTTGTTCGGCACCGATTTTTTGCCAAATGCGCTCAGAGAGTAAGTCATCGACCGCCTTGCCAGTGGTGCGTGAAATAATCCAGCCTAACGCATCACTATTGATTGTTCGATAGTTAAACTCTACGCCATGTTCGCCTTTCTTCTCAACCGTTTGCAGGTATTCAAAATAGCCATTAGGGCCGCTATAGCCTTTGGGTTTTGGTAACGGGCTTGCCGCTTCTGAATATTTCCAGATGTCTGCATCAGGATCCGCATAGTCTTCGCTATAATCGAGCGCCGTGGTCATATCCATCACTTGGCGTACCGTGGCATCGCCAAAGCCACTTTTTGCTAGCTCAGGGATGATAGTAGAGACTAATGCCTTATCATCAAGCTTACCTTCGGTGACGAGGATTTCTGCCAGCAGTCCAGTCATTGATTTGGTCATCGACATCGCGGCGTGATTACCCAGCTCATTAAGACAACCGTTTTGGCGCTCATAAACCACTTTGCCATGATGCATGATCATAATACCGTCAGTATAATTGGCATCGAGTGATTGGCGCCATGTCATCTGGCGTTTGCTATTGGTTGGAGTAAAGGTGATGGCATCGATATTTTTATCTAACTCATAGTTGAGTTTGGAGGGTGCACCGATACCGCGACTGACTTCAGTGGTCGGCATCAGCTCACGGATATGACAGACCGTCCAGCGCAGTTTAGGAAAACTAAAAAAGTCAGACTGGGGTTGTGATATCAGTTTATCTTTAGGCGGTGGAAAGCCTTGCATCCAGCCAAGGGTTTGCGGGTCTGATTCTTGTGCGGTTAAAGGGGTATTGTCAGCATGACTACTTATACTCGTCAGCCCTAGGGCTAAAGTTAGCGGTAGTAGCGCAAAAGAGTGTTGCAGTGTCAGCATGATATCCTCACAATTCGAATTAAGTGGTTAATTTTAGGCAATAAAAAACCGTTGATGAGATTTGAGCATAATTCTTATCAACGGTTTTTACTACTTGCTTTTGTAAGTTAATCGCTTTAGAAAGCTAGCGTTTAGCCCTTAAAACTTAGCCTTTAAAAATCAGCCCTTAAAAATCAGCGCTTTAATATTAGTAACGCTTGATGGCTTGGTCTTTGCCAATATAGTCTTGATGAATTGGGAATTTATCCTGGCTATCGAATTGCTGACGGTCTGCAAAATAGCTCTTTAAGGTTCGACGTACTGCTTCAAAGGCAAGCTTATCCCACGGGATGTCTTCTTCTGTGAATAACGCACAATCAAGACTTTCAGAGCCAATACCATAAGCACCGTCTTTTAGTTCAGTGATGTAGATACTATAAATTTGCCCGATATCAGGAATGTCATATAAGCAATATAATTGTGGATTGAGGACAACCGCTTCAGCTTCTTCAAAGCTCTCACGCGCAGCGCCTTCCGCCATCGTTTCTCCATTTTCCATAAAACCAGCGGGCAGCGTCCATAAACCATACTGTGGCTCAATGGCACGGCGACATAGTAGTACTCTGTTTTTATGGACGACGAGTGAGCCACAAATCACCTTTGGGTTTTCATAGTGAATATAGTGGCAATTTGGACAGACCAAACGCGGTATATTATCCGTGGCTGGTATTTTGCGTTCTGCTTTATGACCGCATTGTAGACAATATTGCATATCAGCTGCCTTATATAGTGAGAAATACGAGTAATGAGAAAAAAAGTTTTGGTTATTATAAGCGTTATGATTATTGCTTTATGACGATAGCCTATTAGGTTTTTATCTGCTAATAGTGTTTAAAGCTAAGATAACACAAATTCTCATCGCACTGGCAGTGATAATAAAAACAGCTTGTTTTTGATAGGTTAATTTTTAAGGCTTGTTAATTTCTGATGTTTTTAACCTCAGATTATTTGGCTTTTGCTGATGACTGCCATATACCAGCCATGTCAGTCACACAAAGTATAGGCGGTCATAGCTAGATTGCGCTAGTCTATACGAAGGGCAACTGTTGGAATGTATATTTACCAATAGCGGGGATAATGTCTGTTTCTACCGATATTATTATAAATTAATGCAACAACGACCAAGGCAAGCGCGCCTACTAAAGTAGGGGTAACTAAGAAATGCCACTTAACGCTGCCGAGCATCACGATTAATGGATTAGAGCCAGCAGGTGGGTGTGGCACTCGAAGCAATAACATCAAGGCAATCGCCGTACCGACCGCAAGTGCCAAGCTCCACCACTCAATCCCAAATAAAGACATAAAAGATAAGCCAGTAAAAGTGGTAATTAGATGACCGCCAACAATGTTTCTTGGCTGGGCAAATGGACTTTCTGGATAAGCGAAAATAAGCAAGCAGCTGGCACCGAATGAGCCCAAAATCATAGCGACATTTTGCCAATTACCAAGTAATGCACGGCAGTAGCAAAGGTGCCGCCAACCCAAGCAAGTGCAATGATTAATAATGGCAACCTTTGCGGGCAATTATCAGTTTTTCCCTGCATTTTATTTAATGAAAAAATCTTATCCACTAGCGTTTCCTAAATAATATATGAATGACACAGTTGAGCAATTGATGGTTGATAGCAGTTTTTATAATGTGGCTGATTGCTACAGTACAATGATAAAAAAACTGTATATGTATAGTGCTATTTCATTTTATATCGCTGTTAGTTTTCGTTGATGCTAATACTGACGCGTGATACTGATAAAAATAGAAGGCAATAATAATGTTAAACCTTTCGCAGTCTGCATGTTTTGATGAGTTGTCAGTCGCTGTGCCAGACTTTATTCGTTATCCCACCATCAGAAAGTTGGCTGAACGGGTGCAGCATGAGACCTTAAATGCCGCCGCCAGTTCGGTGCTGTACGACCCTTATAATACCTCTCGTAGCGCGCGTGTTTTAGATAGCCTATATCAGACACCTATTGCTGATGCTTCGATATTGGTTGCTATCACCCACGAACGCCATCCTAAGTTATTACTCACACGCCGCGCTGCGCATATGAATAGTCATGCTGGGGAGGTTTCTTGTGCCGGTGGTAAGTATGAAACAGGCGATGGTAATAACGTCGTCACCGCCTTACGGGAAGCCTGCGAAGAGACCGCGCTACCGCCCAATAAAGTGCAACTGCTCGGGCAATTACCAATCCAAACGTCCAAAAGCGGCATGAGTGTCCGACCTATTGTGGCGCTTATCGCTCCAGATTTAGTGTTAGTACCTGAACTTGGAGAAATCTCACGCATTTTTTGGGCAGATTTTGAAACTTTACTGACTCAGCCCACCGTAGAATATTCGATAGAATATATGATGCAAGATCAGACGGCGACCATCCTCACGCCAAGCTGGCAAGTGGATGGTGAGACGGTATGGGGTCTAACAGGACGCGTCATTGCTAGCTTATTAGAAACTGGCTTTGATCGGCAACTTGAATGGTATTACCGCATACAAGAATCACGGTTATAGAGGTTATCGGCTAATAGCCTGTTACCTATAAAAACTAGCAATCATTGTGAACCACTATGAAACATTAAAAACCACAAGCAAACACGTCTTTTATGGATTTATTATAGTTATTGTAGACGTTATTGATAATGGCTTAATATATTCTATTTAGTAATAATAATATTCTTAAGTTATCTCTTTTGGTAATGCTTTATAGCGGCTACTTGATTATTGTCTTCTGCTCATTGCTCTTAATTTATAATTATTTATTTATAATTATTTATTTGTATTTATTTATTTGTAATATCATCGTTTTTCTTTAGCCACCAATTAATATTTTTTTTGACCTTAGCGGGGAATGTTTCTACCTTATCTACAACG
>NZ_NEXU01000033.1:0-23945 GCF_002224105.1 Psychrobacter sp. DAB_AL32B
AGACGATAGTGATTATGGTCAATGTGGTTTATTATAGTAAGAATAATATTCTTATGTGATATCTGTTGGTAATGCTTTATAGCGGCTACTTGATTATTGTCTTCTGCTCATTGCTCTTAATTTATAATTATTTATTTATAATTATTTATTTGTATTTCTTTATTTGTAATAATCATCGTTTTTCTTTAGCCACCAATTCATATTGTCTTGGCGCTTAGCGCGGAATGCTTCTAGCTTATCTGCAACGGTACTATTGTGCTGGCGTGCGGTATCGAGTGCAAACAAAATTGGTACTGAAGATAAGACCCCAAAACGTATTTTTGATTTTGGTAAATCCAGCCCATCGCCAATATCATCACCGACCAAGGTACGGGTCACACTGGCGTTGACCATCTCAACGAAGCGCCCGCGACGATTGTCCTCACCCATGAGTTGACGCGGCAAATCATGTAACGCTTTTGCCAGTGGTTGTCCCATTTTAAAATCAAGCTGTTGAATGGATAAATAGGTATAGAGCCACTCCCAACAGGCGGCTTCATCTTTAGGTAAGCGATCTAAGTCAACGCCCATCCAATAGCTGGCAAGATTCCAAAGATGTAAAATACCTTCGGCTTCCTCCTTGCTAATACGGGCGCCAAGTAATCTTAATCCGCGCATAATCAACAGTGAAAACTGCAAGTGGGTAGCAATCATGTCAGTTTGATTGATAGGAATACCCCAATAAGCGGTGTTCCAACTACCATCAGGGTTGTGATGTTGATCGGCATTTGCTATCACGCTGGTGGCCGCCTTTGCTTTACCTTTAAGCAAATTCTGCCGTACCAAGGTATGGATTTGACGTACTTTAATCGATTGCCGCCAGCCTTCAGAGCCAATGGCTAGCACTTGGTCGATAGAATGAAGGCTATTGTGCGAGGTAGTGTTTAAGGTAGATTCTAATTGTGGGTGTTCAGAGACCGCCAAGATATAAGCATAAGTACGCATCAAGCGCGGTAGAGCATCGTGCATCAATGCGCCGGTTTGTATCAGTGGTAGTGACAGAGCAGGGATGCTGTAGCCCGCCATCAGGGCGACATTACGCAGTAGCCAAATCAACATTAGCGGATAACGTCGATAGGCAACGGCACCAATCTGGGCAAGCTTGGGGTCGAACCAATCAGGATGACGGCTAAATTGCTCGGTTAAGGCGTTAAATGAGGGATGATTTGTGGGAACATGGTTTCCGAGGGCAGGGTCTGTTTTTCCGTCAATAATACGTTGCTGTAATGGTTTTGCAAAGCGAACACCATCAGCCGCTAGAGCATCTGCTAGGGGATCGCCAATATCGTAACCGGCGACCATCTCATCCAATAATTCTTGCGAGATAACAAAGTCTTTTGGTAGTAAATAACGCTTGATTCGCTTTAATACTTGCAGATCGCTATGGTCATCAATTGCTGTCGTGCGACCATGACGTTGATAAGTGTTAGCTGTTTGATGATGGTTACTACTCTGTCTATACAGGGTATTCGTGTTATTTTTTTTAGCCATATCGATTGAATCCATATGTATCAACTGCTCTGTATCAAGTGCTCATTATAAATATAACAAGCCCTTATAGTCAGGTTTTGTACACTTGTTAGCGAAATTTAATCACTACTCATTTGATTTAATGCGTTTAGTTTTTTTTGAGTATTATTGATACGACGCTTAATATCTCGGAGTTCTGTTGGTAAAGATATTAATCGAGCACGGGCTTCTTTTTCTGTCTCAAAGTCTAGCATTTCACCGTCTTTCAGTTTATCAAACTCTAGTTCGCGCGCTTCTAAAAGCCGTTTGTCCTTATCTAATTGACTATCTAGGGTATAGTAATCTAAGCCTTGTTGATTGGCGATTTGTAAGGTATTTACCATAGTAATAGGGCAGACATTATTTAATTTGCGTCCGCGGCGACCGACATTATAGGCGCTAGTGACGGTGCAATATTGCTTGAGCCCTAGTTGACGACCGCGCTCCCATAGCTGATAGTTGGGGGTTATACTAACTTTGGCACAAGCTTTAGTATGTGACGCTAACCGGTCTGCGGCATAACCCGCCACGCCATCGTTATAGCCAATCACTTGCCAGTCGCCGACCATACATTCTTGCTTAGATAAGGTGGCACAAGCTGACAACATGTAGATACTACCTAGGATGGCTAAGCGTGGTGCCCATTGCCACCCAAGTTGCAGACTAAATTGCCACATTGCCTACTCCCATCATCAACATTGATCAATACTTGCACTAAAAGCTGCTTAGCTTATTTATGATGTGTTAAGTCCACAGATGTATTACTGACTTCATCTTTTAAGGTGGCTTTGAGCATCAGGTAACCGGCAATACCAGAGACGATTGAACCCATAATGATACCTAAGCGCTCATCAAATAGTGGCGTATCACCAGCAAATGCGAGGCCACCGATAAACAAACTCATGGTAAAACCCACACCGCATAGCAATGCTGCGCCATAGATTTGCTTAAAGTTCATGCCTCTTGGCATGGTAGAAATACCCAGTTTAAAGATTAACCAGCACATGATCATGACGCCCAATTGCTTACCGATAAAGAGACCGGCGGCAATACCCAGTGGCACCGAATGAAACAGCTCAGCAAAACCTGCTCCTTTGAACGAGATACCCGCATTGGCAAAGGCAAATAACGGCAGAATACCGTAAGACACCGTGTTTTGCAGATCATGTTCAAGCTCTTCAAGCGGTGAGTGTTCAGGGTCAGTGCGATCAAATAAGGGGATAAATAACGCCAATACCACGCCTGCTAGAGTGGCATGAATACCTGATTTGAGGACGGCAATCCACATGATAACGCCAATAAGTAAATATGGCGTGATACTAGTGACGTTACGGCGATTGAGTAGATATAAGAATGGCAGACACAACGCTGCGACAGCCAGTGAGCCGAGAGATAAATCGCTGGTATAAAATAAAGCGATTATTATAATGGCGCCAATATCGTCAAAAATAGCAATAGATACTAAAAATACCTTTAGCGAGTTGGGTACGCGATTGCCAAGTAAGCTTAAGATACCGAGAGCAAAGGCAATGTCGGTTGCAGCAGGAATGGCCCAACCTTTCCAAAACTCAGGCTCATTATAGTTAAAGAGTAGGTAGACAATGGCCGGCATCATCATACCGCCGAGTGCTGCTCCTGCGGGTAAGATAATTTGCTTAACGTTAGAGAGTTCACCAATTAACACTTCACGCTTAAGCTCAAGACCCACTAAGAAAAAGAAAACAGCCATTAGCCCGTCATTAATCCAATGATGCGCATCTTTCGCAATCGCAAAACCACCAATCTGAATGGCAACGGGCGCATGAATAAAGGATTCATACCAAGTATTAAGAGACGTATTAGCAATAATCATTGCCGCGATAGCTGCCAGCGCTAAAACAATGCCGCCCGACGCCTCGAGGTTGAAAAACGCTCTAACTCTTTGTATTGCCATATTATCCTCATTAACTAAATAAAACGTACTAAATCATTCAAGAAATTCAAGTGCCTATTTCGCTTTTTTCTACCGCATTGCTATGGACTGTCATAAATAACAATGCGGTAAATAGGTAGCCCTAGTTTCTCACAATATTAGCAATATAGACAATTAAATCCGTTAAACCTATTTCTGCTTCTTCCTTGAAGACTGAATGTTTATAAGAAAAAATACCTACAAAAAAACATTTTGATGCGAAAAAATCTCATACGACAAATCTAGCAGACTTTGCTAGGTTTTTGGCTTTTTTTACGCTTTTATCTTTATAATGAGCGGCTTTAAACAATTACTAGTATCAGGCTTGGCTATTATTGAAATAACTTTTATTAAAAAAGCGCTTATAAAAATAGCGCTTATCAAAACATTCACCACTTAATTGGTCATCATATTCTCAGCCTAATATTCTAAGGCTTACTTCTCTTATATCATAAATTTTAAAGGTCAGTGTCATGGACTTATCGCTTTCTATTGAGGTTATTTTAATGTTGTCGGCTGTGGCCGCGCTGGCAGGTTTCATCGATGCCATTGCTGGTGGCGGTGGTTTATTGACGATTCCCGCCATGCTGCTTGCCAATATTCCGCCTGTGCTGACATTGGGCACCAATAAGCTACAAGCGGCTTCAGGCGCGTTGGCTGCGTCCATTACTATGATTAGAAAAGGCGTAGTAAAACCCAAAAATATAAAAATAGCAATTATTGCCGCTTTTATTGGTTCTATCTTTGGGTCAATTGCAGTACAGTTATCACCGCCGGATTTACTAGAGAAGCTCATTCCATTTTTGATTGCCGCGATTGGCATCTATACATTATTCGCTCCCAAACTTGGCGAAGTGGAAGCTGCACCACGAATCTCAGAGGGCGCTTGGCAAAAAGTGGCTGCCCCCTTGATTGGCTTCTATGATGGTTATATGGGACCGGGAACCGGCATGTTTTTTGCGCTTGGAAATGTGGCGCTGCGCGGTCGAAAAATTATCGAAGCGACAGGCGCGGCAAAGGTGCTTAATTTATCTACCAATATTGGCTCGTTAATATTTTTTATCTTGGGTGGTAATGTCTTATGGAAAGTGGGGCTGGCGATGATGGTCGGGCAGACGATAGGGGCTTATTTCGGCTCACATATGGTGGTTAAAGGTGGTAGTAAACTTATTCGTCCAATGATTGTATTGGTATGTCTGGCGATGCTCACTAAGTATGTGCTTGGTTAATTGATGGCAATCCTAAAATTTCATTAGCTGTGTAAAACAATAAACCTCAGTCCAATGGGCTGAGGTTTATTTTTATCTTATGCATATGGCTTTATCAATCACGATTAGCCACGCTTAATATCATCATATTCGCTGCCCATGATGCCATCGTGAAAGACTGCTGATAATTCACGCTCGCTGTCTGCATCGATATGGCCATCAAACATGTCTTTTGCACCCGCATCAGGATCGTTATAAATTGCCAAGTCCATCTCACCTTCTGACTTTGCAACGATTACTGTAACGGCTGCGTCGCCACCAACGTTCACTGCCGTACGCAACATATCAAGAATACGGTCAACCCCTAAAATCAGACCAATACCTTCAATAGGAAGACCGACTTGGGCAAATACCATCGATAACATAATCAGACCCACACCCGGCACGCCTGCGGTACCGATAGAGGCGAGCACTGACATCAAGATAACGGTCAGGTATCCGGTGATTCCTAATTGAACACCATACAGATTGGCGATAAAGATAGTCGCCGTACCTTGCATGATTGCTGTGCCGTCCATATTGATGGTCGCACCAAATGGAATGGTAAAGGAAGCCACTGAGTTATTAACGCCCATGCGCTTGGTGACCGTGCGTAGGGTGATTGGAATCGTGGCGTTCGAGCTTGAGGTACTAAAGGCAAAGATTTGTACTTCGCGCATTTTTGCCAAAAAAGTTCTAATCGACAAACCTGAAGTCAGCTTAAGTATTACCATCATGGTGACAAAAAAGTGAAAGAAGAGTGCACCAACCAATACCGCAACATAACCTAGTAGTGACCAGATAAGATCTAATCCCAGCTCTGCCATCGCTTTGGTCAACAGCGCAAAGACACCATACGGCGCTAAATTCATAATGATGGTCACCATTTTTAAGATGACTTCATTAATAAGCTCTAAGCTTTGTACCAAACCTTTTGCAGGCTTACCCACCATTAAAATACTAATACCGATTAACATCGCAAAAAAGATAATCGATAGCATATCGCCATTTGCCATCGCGCTGATGGGGTTGGAGGGGATAATATTAGAGAAGACATCAAGGAGTGGTGGCGCTGACTCTGCTTCGAAAACCGACGTGGTTTCGATTTGCATGCCCTTACCAATACCAAATAGTGAACCAAGCCCGATAGCAGTAGTAATCGCTAGTGCTGTGGTCACCATATAGATGAAAAATGTTTTGCCACCAATACGTCCTAATAGACGAATATCACCAATACCGCACACGCCGCAGATAAGCGAAATCAAAACCAATGGCACAACGAGCATTTTGAGCGAGTTAACAAATAGCTTACCGATGATGGCAAAAAAACCATTGGTAACATAAGTATTAACGAAGCTACCTTCGGCGTTCATGCCAGAATAGTTTATAACCAAACCCAGAATAATACCCAGCACCATGGCAACAATAATCTTGCCCGTTAGACCCATATTTTTCCACATAAACTCTACCCTTGGTATCTGTCACGCACAGAAATAAATGAGATATCGCAATCAATATGAGTGCAATATCGCTTGTACTATGACTTTTATGACATCTATTAATTTGTTACCTGACCATCAAGTCAGATTTTGGGGACAATATAAAAGAATTGTTGGGGATACTGCAAGAATTTTTTATGACTTAAATAACGTGACATTGTGGGCAGGTTGTGTTTGAACTTTTTTATCCGTCAAAAATTTATATAAAATTGAGTGAATTAAGAGGTGTTGAATAAATATTGAAAAGTAATGTGAGTGATTAAATAAAAAAGCGAGATGACTCTGATGAGAGCATCTCGCTTTTTTAAATGAATATATTTAAATGAATGTAATTAAATGAATATGGCTAGACTAATCATGGTTAGACATTGTCGTTTTTATCACGGCGCAAACCATCTTTCCATGTAGGGTCACTACTCTCTGTTTGCTGTGCATTATCGGCTTTTAAACTATCTGGTTTAGCAGAGTTATTGTCTAGGCGATGGTTGTAGCTCATGCGCTCGCTTAGGTGTGATTCAGCATCACGGTGACGAGGGTCAAGTGCTTGTGCTTCAGGGTTTGACTCATTGAAGTTTGTTTGTCCGCGAGTTTCTTCGACTGTATCTTGTTCATTGACCATCTTTACGTCACCATCACTTTCATAGCCATGGTCAGGATTGGTATCTCCCGTCGGTTGTTCAACATCTGTCACTGGTGCCACATGATCAGGCATCTGCTCGATATTATCCGTAGGTAAACCATGCTTTAATTGTGCATTATTTTTCAATTGTGCATCGTTTTTCAGTTGTGCATAGTCTGTCAGCTTATGCACGGCATTTTCTAAACTGTGCGGATTATCACGTTCTTGAGCTTTAGATAAATGCATATCAAATACATCGGTCAATAATGAATCATAGCGTACCGCATTATAGGTTATCAGCTGCTCCGCCTCTTCTTCAGTAATGTCACCGTTTTGACTGGCGTAGACCACATGATCTTCAAAGGTTAACCCTTCAAAGCTGTCTTTATGTTCTGCTTTTTTAAACTTTTGCCATAAAGGTTCAACTTCGAGCAGCATTTGATAGGCATGCTCCATACGTCCAGTAACATCGTCTGGCTCAGTATTGTAATAAACCATGGTTTTGAGATAGTCGCGGAAGGGGTTGGCTGCAAAATCATCCATAAAGGTATCGCCCAATTTGCGTTTCAGCTCATCGCTGACTGGCGCAAAGATACGACCACTTGGGAAAGTTACAAAGCTGACCACACTGGCCGCCATGCGATTAGGGAAGTTGGCAAATAAAGCAATAAACGCCTCTTGAATGGTATAAAGGCTGTTTTTTAGTGCCACTTCAGCGTGCAAGCGTTCGGCTGCTGATCTGCTGCCATATTCATAAAATTGTAAAATCGCTGTACAGATAAATAGGTGGGCATGAATATCTGCTAAGCGACCAGAGAGCATCTCTTTACGTTTTAAATCACCAGCGAGTAAACCTAATGCCATATCTGCCGTTAAGGCAAAGCCTGCGCTTAAGCGGTTAATGTTCTTGTAATAAGGACGGGTAAAGCTATCGGCAAAACTTGGTGCATGATTGCTACCACCGACATAACCTGCCACAAATGCTTTTGCCCCGCGATTAAAGGTATAACCTAGATGCTTAAAGAATAGAGTATCGAACTGCTTGAGTGCGCCTTCTTTATCTTCGCTTTGCAATAGTTGCAACTCATCGAATAGATAAGGGTGGCAACGCATCGCCCCTTGACCAAAGATCATCAATGAGCGCGTTAATATATTGGCACCCTCAACGGTAATAGATACAGGAATCGCTTGGTAAGGAATCGCTAAAAAGTTACGAGGTCCCATTTGCACTGCGCGACCGCCAACGACATCCATACCGTCATTGATTACCTCGCGCATGGTTTCAGTCGCATAGTATTTTGCCATTGCCGTCATAACGGATGGTGTACCACCTTGGTTTAGACCACAGGTGACCAAATGACGAAAGGCTTCTAACATATAAGTGTTACTGGCCATACGGCTAGTGGCATCTTGCACGCCTTCGAATTTACCGACGGAGATTTTAAATTGTTCACGAACTTTGGCAAAAGCACCAACAGTTAAGTAGGTCATTTCACTGGCTGAAGTTGATAAAGCTGGCAACGAAATACCGCGCCCAACACCCAAACATTCCATCAGCATACGCCAACCGCGTCCGGCATTTTCAACGCCACCGATAATATAATCTAACGGTATAAAGACATCGTTACCATCGACGGTACCATTCATAAAGGGTGAGCCGATTGGATTGTGACGGGGTCCTATAATCACACCTTCATGGTTAGCAGGCACTAACGCACAAGTAATACCATAATCCGTTTTTTCTATATTACCAAGCAGACCTTCTGGGTCATGCATTTTAAAGGCCAAACCAACGACCGTTGCGATAGGTGCCAATGTAATCCAGCGCTTAGAGAAATTCATACGCAGGCCGAGCACTTGCTCGCCTTCATGCAACCCATAACAAACCACACCGGTATCAGGGATGGCGCCTGCGTCAGAGCCAGCTTCTGGACCAGTCAAACCAAAGCAGGGAATTTCCTCACCTTTAGCAAGACCCGGTAACCAACGTTGCTTTTGCTCATCAGTCCCGTAGTGCATCAACAGCTCACCAGGACCAAGCGAGTTCGGTACCATACAGGTCACTGCGGCGGTCGGTGAGCGCGAAGCGATTTTACTCATCACGCGACTTTGGGCATAAGAGCTAAATTCTAAACCGCCATATTCTTTCGGTATGATTAATCCCAAAAAGCCATTGGCTTTGATAAACAGCCACGCCTCTGGTGACAGCTCTTTATCTTCATGGTGGATTTGCCACTCATCGAGCATCATACATAGCGCTTCTACTTCATTATCAATAAAGCTTTGTTCTTCTGCTGATAATTGAGGATAAGGGTATTCAGCAAAGGTATCCCAATCTGGCGCACCCATAAACAGCTCTTTTTCCCACCAGCTTGTACCAGCATCAAGGGCTTCACGCTCCGTATCACTCATACTAGGCATCGCACCGCCCAAGGTTTTGTAAACGGGTTTGGTGATCAGTGTTTGACGAATAGGAGCAATGAGTAGGACTATGCAAAGTAGCGCTAGCGGTATGCCTAAAATAAGCGACCATGGACTGATAAAGGCGGTAACAAGGACGGTGATCAGGGCAACAACACTGCCAGTGACACGTGATAAAGACAACAAAAAGATGGCCAACACCATGGCTAATTGAATGATTACTGCCAAAATAAATAAGCCAATGGCCATGACTGCCTCCTTTATAACGCCAAATCAACAGCGTAAAAAATGTAAGTGAATAAAAGTTTTTGAAATAAATATGATTTTTATTTTATATTTCAATCATTTGCTTTTATAGAATAAGGTTGATGTTTATTCTTATGTCTTGTTTAGAGCAATTAATTTTACAAGTGACCGCATAAGTGACCGTACATGGAAGTTCGATAAATGGAAATTGAACATCGCAGAACAATGTATTTTCTAAATTACTTAAAGTTCCAAGCTAAAATTAAAGTTAACTACTAATATGAAACAGTTGTTTATAACTATCAAGAGCGGAAATGCTACGCTGTGTCGATAATATGTATCAGGATTTTCTCATATATCTAAAAAGATAGCATTTGTAGCTAATTAGCCAAAAGGCGGCAAGCAGCTCTCGGCATAAGATAAGGTTTCATTGCGTCCGACGATGATATGGTCAACTAAAGATAAGTCTATTAAATCACAGGCTTTTTTTAACTCATAGGTCAAAAGATTATCTGCCGTTGATGGTGTAGCATCTGTATGAGGATGGTTGTGAGCGACGATAAGCTGGCTGGCAGCGTGGCTCAAAGCGTGACGCAGCACATGTTTGATGCAGACTGAGCAAGAAGAGATGCCACCTGTAAATAATATCTCAAAATTGATTAAATTTAACGCATTGTCCAAACAGAGTACCGCAAAGACTTCACGAGGTTCACCGCGTAACTGAGTGCTAATGTAATCTTTGACCATTTGTGAGCGCCCGAGTGCTTGACCAGTCTTAAGCTGACTGTCCAAATAGCGCCTGCCCATCTCAAGTGACGCAAGTATCTGCGCGTACTTAGCCGGGCCAATACCATGACAAGCAAGCACGGTTTCTTGAGGCGCAGCTAAGAGTTCTGCGAGGCTACCGAACTGATCAATCAGATGACGAGCCAGCTCTATAGCTGACTGCGACTGCGTACCGGTACGTAGAAATATCGCTAATATTTCGGCATCAGATAAATGGGCTGCGCCAAATTTGAGTAGCTTTTCACGCGGTCGGTCATCTTCATGCCAGTCTTTGATCGCCATTGTCACTCCTTGAAATGCAGTTGATACTCGATAAATAAGATAAATCTAGAAAACTTCCCCTAACTTATCGCATAATTGTTACTATAAGCGCAATTTTTATCTTTCAATTATTTGCTGATGCCACGCTTATGTCAAATATCCTGCTTGCTATCACCGGCGGTATCGCCGCTTATAAATCTGCTATATTTGCCCGTCTATTAATCAAGGCAGGCTTTGAGGTGCGCGTTATTATGACCTCAGGCGCGCAAGCCTTTATCACCCCATTAACGTTGCAAGCTTTGACTGGTAATGAGGTGCATATCTCATTACTCGATGAGCAAGCGGAAGCGGGCATGGGTCATATCGAGCTTGCGAAGTGGGCAGATTTGGTCGTGATAGCGCCGGCATCCGCCAATACTTTGGCACGGCTTGCGATGGGTATGGCTGATGATTTGCTAACGACTGTATGTCTTGCAACGACGGCACCAGTCATTATTGCACCGGCGATGAATCAGCAAATGTGGGCGCATCCAGCGGTTAACCTAAATGTGCAAACCTTGCGTGATATGAACTATCAAATCATTACGCCAGCAAGTGGTGAGCAGGCGTGCGGCGATGTAGGCGCAGGGCGATTGCCTGAGCCGGAAGCATTATTAGACGAAGTGTTGTTGTTTAATGCGATGCAAACGACACCGCAGCTATTAGCAGGTAAAAGAGTAGTGATTACCGCAGGTCCAACGGTTGAAGCAATCGATCCGGTACGTTATTTATCCAATCACTCGACTGGTAAAATGGGTTTTGCTTTAGCGCGCGCTTGTGTTGCTGCTGGTGCAGAAGTTATTTTGATTGCTGGTGGTAAAGTGGCGCTACCTACACCGCTCAACGTCACGCGCATTGATGTATTATCGGCTAAAGAGATGCTGATTGCTGCCCAGCAGTGTGTGCAAGGTACGCATAGCGCCCTACAGTATGTCTCTGAAGATGAGCAAGATGACCATCACAACCATGATCATCATCACAGTGACTGTGGCTGTGGTGATGATCATGGTGATGACCATACGCATTTGGATCATGATAGCTCTGCTAGTGCTAATAGCCAATATGATCCGCGTGCCGCTGATATCTTTATTGCAACGGCGGCTGTAGCGGATTATCGTACCGAAGAAGCCGCCCCGCAAAAAATTAAAAAAACCCAAGATACGATGACGCTGAGCTTGGTGAAAAACCCTGATATCTTAGCGACGATTTCGCTTGCTCACCCAGCGCTGTTTGTCGTTGGTTTTGCGGCAGAAACGCAAGATGTTGAGCGTTATGCTCGCGGTAAACTGGTTGATAAAGACCTAGATTTGATTGCTTGTAATGATGTCTCGCGGGCAGATATTGGTTTTGCGAGTGATGATAATGCCATGGAGGTATTTTTCTCAGAGCGTTATGAGCACGATAGCATCACGCTTGATAAGGCGAGTAAAGATAAGATCGCTGAGCAGTTAGTAAGTATTATTGGTGGGGCAATCTGGCAACGTCACAATGCTTAATGCAATGCTTAATGCAGTGCTTAATGCAGTGCTTAATGCAGTGGCTAGTACAAGGGTTAGTGCAATGATGAGTGTAAAGCCTCGTTATATAAGCATAGGTATAGCAAAAGATATTAAGCTTTGATTGGTAAGGCTGATATGACAGGCATGATAGATAGTGATAGCACGCAAACGCTATTGCTGATAGCTATTTTTGCGCTGGCATCATTGCTACATGGTATTAGCGGGCTTGGTGTGACCTTAGTGACTACCACCGCGCTTGCCAGTATTTATCCGTTACCACATGCCATTGTCTTAGTCATTTTCCCATCGTTATTACTCAATGCCATGACTTGGCTGGCAGGTGGCGGTCGCACGATTTGGCAAAACTTTATTTATTATGGCAGACGCTATTGGCTGCTGGCATTAACCAGCTTACTCGGTAGTTTATTAGGTGCTAAGCTATTGCTATGGGTCGATAGCGCTTATATCTTATTGGTATTGGCAGCTGTTATTAGTTTTTATGTCATCAGTAGTCTACTCTGCAAGCAAATTCAGCTACCAAATACCAAGCCTGTTCTCATTCTCGTTGGCTTTAGTGCAGGTATTATTGGCGGCGCGACTAACGCCATGTCGACCATACTGATGATGTATCTATTGTCTGCAAGTGACGATAAAAATACCATCGCCAAAGTCGGTAATATGTGCTATTTCTTAGGTAAAATTGCCCAAATCATTGTATTGCGTGAGCCTATCATGGCACTGAGCAGTGGTGAATGGCAGCTAATTACTTTACTTAGTGTTTTGTCTATTGCTACGCTTTTAATCGGTATTCGTTTACGTCGTTATTTACCGCAAGCCCGTTTTCGCCAGCTTATCTTATTGATTCTCACCGTACTTGGTATTCGTGTCGGTTGGCAGGGTATTACAGCTTTTTTATAGAGTAAATATAGATGAGTCGAGAAGGGCGCTATTCCCAAATTGGCGCAGCATATGGTTGGTGCAGCGTATCCCACCATTTGAACTGATTATTTAGCGATTGAATAAATTTAACACTATGGTGGCGATTATACTGATTACTATCATGGTTACGACCGGGAAATAAATTCTAGTATTCACTGATTTGTGTTTAATGTCTCCTGGCATATTACCTATCCACGAAAACGCGCTTGGAAATATTAGCCAGATAATTCCTATAAGAATCAAAATAAACCCGATACCAATCAATATTTTTGCCATATAAAAACTGCCTCATTACGTTATTTCGTATCGCCTATTCGTATCGCCTATTAGTCCGCTAATCATTAATCAGCCGTTTTATCAAAAAATATCTGCTGCGCCAGCCGAAAAGTATTACAGTGCGCCTCAACCACATCTTCGATATCTTCTGAATAACCGCCGCCCATGACGATAGCCACTGGAATATTGGCCGCTTTTGCTTGGCGTAAGACGTATTCATCACGAGCCTTGCACCCTTCTATCGTTAGTCCCAGTTTACCCAGCTTATCCGTTGCAAGGACATCGACAGCAGACTGGTAAAAAATGATATCCGGTACAAAATCAGTGATTAAACGGGGTAGCGTTTCTTGTAGAATCTGTAAATACTCCGCATCACCGGTATCGTTATCTAGCTCAATATCTAGGTCTGATACTTGCTTGCGAAATGGATAGTTCTTTGCACCATGCATACTAAAGATAAAAACGCGTGACTCGTCCGCCATGATACTGGCATTGCCATTGCCTTGATGAACATCTAAATCGACCACCAAAATCTTTTGCGCGTGTCCTCGACTTAATAATAAGTTGCTAGCGATACAAACATCATTAAAGACGCAAAACCCCTCACCATGATCAGCAAACGCATGATGGGTACCGCCCGCGACATTCATTGCCACGCCATATTGCTGCGCATAAAGTGCACATTCATAGGTTGCGTGCGCAATGTAGCGACCACGCTCTACCAGTTCTGGCGTCATCTCAAAGCCGATAGCTCGAGCTTCTTTTCGTGGCAACGTTTGGGTCTTAAGCTTGTACCAATACTCTTGCGTATGGGTGGTTAAAATCTCAGCTTCACTCAAGCGTGCAGGCGCAAAAAAATTATCGGCGCTGATCGTGCCTTCTGCCAATAGGCGCTCAGGAATCATGGTGTATTTTTGCATCGGAAAGCGGTGTTTTTCGGGCACTGAATAACGAAAAATATCAGAGTAGGCAATTTTTAGCATAATATTGATGATTTTCTAAAGGTTTGGTTTTTGAAAGCATGGTTTTTAAAATACTGGCCTTGAAAGCATGGTTTTTAAAATAACATATTGAGCGCAAGGTGATTGCTAAAGATAGTGATGTTTTATTGCACAAATTGAGTTGGCAAAAAAAACGTTCGTGAGTCTGCTTGTTGGCGTAGTTGCGTCAATAAGGTTTGCAACTCTTTAGCAGGATCTTGGTTGCTGATCAAATCACTAAATATCTCATAGGTAACCGTCGTCATCGCGACAACACTTTGCAATAAATGCTCAATGATATCGTCATCAATACCTACTGCTTCGATATCGATAGCATTTTTGTAGCGTATCTCGCCATCGTTGATATCCATTTCTAAGTTGCCAATCAACATATCATAATTAATTTGGGTGATGAGAAGCATGGCGGCACTTTGATGGCTCTCTGGTATTAAAAAAGGCAAAACACCATAGACTGCCAGAAGGTTGTTTGTCTCTTGCACACGAAACAAATAACCACAATCGAGCTGCTTATTTCGCATCCTTAAAAATAAATGGTGCGACTGTTGGCTATCGTTGGTTGCAGGTTGATAATGGGTATAGTGCCACTCTTTGTCATTAAAATACTGTTTAAGGTAATCGACAATAGATATGGCATCATTACTATGTGGCTCCGAGGTGCTCTTAATATCAATGTCAGTTTCAGCATCAATATCCTTAGCAACACTACTAATAGAACTGCTATCAGATTTGCTATTAGAATTACTAATATCCGCATTATTAGCCTTTACGCTAACATTCTCCGCTTGCGACGTATTGCTCTCATTATTAACCTTGGCTGCTGGCGTATCCTCAGGCGTTTTTATTTCATCAATAGCAGACTGCACAGTCGATGCTGTTAGCAGCTGTTTAATTTTTTGCCATAAGTTGAGCTTAGTACGTTGACTCATAAATATTGTGCTAGCCAATAAATGATTGATAGTAAGGGTTAATAATAAAGCCGGATAAGCAATTTTCTAAAATAGTAAATTAATCGTCACTAAACACCAAACCATCTTTGATGTTAGGCTGCGCATAAAATGCTTGTAGCATCTCACGGATATGTGCCGTCACCCATGGGCTTTCAAGAGCGTCATTTATGATAGGCAGTAGGGTGGTACTCAATTGCATTATCGCCTGCTCGTCGATATGTAAGCTTGTTGCGACGGTAGCAATAGTATCGGACTGATGATTGCTATACCAAGTATCGACGCTCGCCGCGACTAAGCTATGCAAGTAAGGTGACAAACGCAGGCGGTTATAGCTTTGTTGGATGCTGGCTTCGATATGATCAATACTGCTATCGTTCGGCTCATTACGCAAATAGGTCTGTATTTCGCTAATCGGCTGCTCTTTAATTCGTGCCCAGCCCGTGACTATCAATCGCGCAACTTCTTCATTTGATAAATGCGCTTGAGCATTTACTTCTGCTCGCCGAGTTAAATCTTTAATATTCCGGTGCAGATACGTTTGCAACTTCTCATCGAGGTTTTTGTTGGTGGCTTTTTCAAAAGAGCTGCGCCCAAGCTTCATGAGTTTACCGACCCCGCCTGCTTTGTCTAGCGTATTTTCCATAAAGTCGTTGATGGCGTGATAGAGTGTTTGTGTCAGTAAATCTGCAAATGTGTCGTTACCGACCAGCGTATGAATCAATATATTACGCTGCTCATCATGACTACCAACATAGCCAGCAAGAATCTCAACCTGAGTGTCATCGATCAATTCAGATAAAGGCATATTGTCATTGACTGGATGATAAATAACAGTATGCAAGATATCGCGGATATCTTTACGCAGCACATCACTTAGCGGATGATTCAGTAGCCAGTCATTAATCAGACGCTGCAAATCATCTGCGCTGACATATTTACTGAGTGGCTGCGCGCCTAACCAGTGCCAAGCTTCTATACTGAGCGGTTCAGCTTGCTTACGCAGCCATTGCTGCATAAAAGCAACTTGCGCATCGATTAAGCTGTCTAGTGTTAACGCTTGCGGGTCTAAGTTTTGGATATCTTTTGAAGTCTGCATAGGTTTTGAGGTCATAGTAATCGACAATTTGTTATACTGTGTGGTTGTGGTAAGCATAAAGTATTATGCCATGAACATCGTCTTTGTTTGTGATGAATATCGACTGCTGCTTAATAAATAATGTGAGGTTTGGATGACGGCTTTGAATACAGCCTTACTTGCGCTTGATGAGCTGACAGTTCAGCGCGGTGAAATCCCTTTATGTGAAGGGGTTGCACTCAATCTAGCAGCTGGTAGTATTTGCCATTTAGTGGGTGCCAACGGTACAGGTAAGACGACGTTACTGATGCAGCTGGCTGGATTGTTGCCAGTGCTGGAGGGTGAGGTTTATTACCAAGGAGCAGCAAGTTTGCCTATTCAGCCTTTATATGTATCGCACCAGTTGGGCATTCATCCAAATCTCACCGTCGCACAAAACCTGACCTTTCTGCTGAATTTATATGGTATCACACCTAGCACCGCTGATATTGATGACGCCCTAGCTTGGGTAGGGTTGCAAGGCTTTGAGACTATTAGCTCAAGCCATTTATCTGCTGGACAAACCCGCCGTATCACCCTTGCACGGCTATATTTATTGACGCCTGAAGTGACGCCTTTATGGTTACTTGATGAGCCCTTTACCGCGCTTGATGTCGATATGGTGGCACGAATGGAGGACAGGTTGCGTGATTTTGCTAATACTGGCGGATCGATATTAATGACCAGTCATCAAGCAGTGGGCGTTGCCAATCAAGTGCTCGATTTGTCAGATTACATGGTATAAATACTAGCAGTATAAGTGCGATAAGTATAAGTGGAAGGATGGATAATGACAGATGGCTCAATACAAGAAAATCCCATACAGCTAGTCAATAAAAGCTCAAACATAATCGCATCAGCTGTACGCGGTATTAGCTTTAGGCAATTATGGCGACGCGAATGGCAAGTTAAGCAGCAAGGTGCGGTGCAATGGTTGTATCCTTTGGTGCTGTTTTTAGTAATTATTACTTTGTTTCCGCTAGCGGTTGGTAGTGAGCCTGCTTTATTGCAACGCCTTGGGGTGTCGGCGGTATGGATTGCGGCTTTATTGTCACTGGTCATGGGTGTCGATGGCTTGTTTAAACCTGCCCTTGATAATGGCACACTTGCGCAATTAGTCGTCGCAAAAGCCTCGCTGCCGCTCTGGGTGCTTATCCGTTTAGTGATTCACTGGGTATTTAGCAGTGGCATTGTAGCCGCGTTAAGTTTACTTGCCGTGCCTTTATTTCAGCTCAGCTGGTTTGAAGCGTGGATATTGATGGCTTCTATTGTCACCGGTAGTCCAATGCTGCTGATGTTATCAGCGGTCGCCAGTAGCTTGACGCTATCACTTAAGAATGGGGCAGTATTGGTGCCTTTGATTGCCTTGCCAATGCAGTTGCCGGTCTTGATTTTTGCCACCGGTGCCGTTGATTTATTTGCCAGTGGCCTCAATGGATTGCCTATTTTAGCTTTGTTGTTGGCGGGCAGTATCCTCTCAGTTTTGGTCATGCCATGGGTGATTGCGATGACCTTAAAAATGGCGTGGCTCAATTAAAAATAAAAAATGGCGTGTTATAAAAAGCCTTTATGTTAACAGCATGGTGAAAATCGGCAACTTTGCTATAATAGCCTATTAAACAAACAGTCAGCTGTAGATTCTATTCAGCCTTTAACGCCAGCAAGGTAGCGAATAATAGCGCCAATGGCGCATTATATCGACTATAACCAACAAGCTACGCAATAGGTTCATTCTCATGCCCAACAATAATGTCTCATCTCCTAGCCTGTGGCAACGTATTTGGCAAGTTTTCTTGACCACGGTGGGTACCAAGCAGTTTTTTCGAATCTTTGCGCCTTGGGTCAAGTGGCTAGCGATATTAGCCGGTATCTGTCTGCTCATTGGTAGTGTTTGGGGTTTAGCCTTTGCGCCGCCCGATTACCTACAAGGTAATAGCTATCGTATTATCTTTATTCATGTTCCTGCTGCTAGTCTTGCCATCTCCATTTATTTCGCTTTAGCAGTGTTAGGGGTAATTTATTTAGTCTGGAAGATTAAAACAGCCAGTCTTGTGGCGCAGGCACTTGCTCCCATGGGCTTTTTATTATGCGTGATTAGCTTGTTGACTGGCTCGATTTGGGCAAAACCCACATGGGGCACGTATTGGGTTTGGGATGCACGTTTGACCTCAATGTTGATTTTGGCGTTTTTATATGCGGGCGTCATGGCATTATTTGCCGCTTTTGAGCATACTGCCAACCGTGGCAAAGCGGCGGCTATTCTATCTATTGTCGGTGCCGTGAATCTGCCTATTATTAAATATTCGGTACAGTGGTGGAATACTTTACATCAAGGCTCGACCTTTACCTTAACCGCAGCACCAAAAATGTCTACTGACATGTGGATGCCATTGTTGCTAATGATGATTGGTGGTTATTTACTGGTAGCAACATTGGCGATTTACCGTACCAATACCCTAATTTTATACCGTGACCAAGGTAAGGCATGGGTGAAAGAATATATTCGCGGGCAAGCCAAATGAACATCGACAAACCAAATAACGGCTAGGAAAATATAATGCAGCCTTACTTTTATAGCGTATCTGAATTTATCGCCATGGGTGAGCATGGTGTTTTTGTCTGGTCATGCTGGGCAATTACCGTTGGCGTGATGTTGGTTTTTATTATATATAGTCGCAGACAAAGACAAGCGTTGATAAAGCAACTGACTATTCAACAAGCGCGGCAGGCACAGCGCACAGCCAAACCTTCTGTACCTGCAACTAAGCACTCTGCTTCGTAAAAACAACCCAACCTCATTGTTTTGGCTCATTATATCGTCAAATCCTAATGGTAAATATATGACCTCATCAGTTGCGATGGGGCTTATTGATTTATGCAAAAAATGCTACCATATAGGTATTAGAAGAGTACGATTAGAAAGACATTTTTAGAACGTTTTTCTAATGGTAGTTTCTTTAATATTTTCTGTTTTATAGATTGATAGTTTATAAAATAGTGATCCACCAATGAGGTAGTGGTATGAACGCAGTTCGTCGCAAAAAACTGATGTGGGTTATGTTTACGCTTGCAGGGGCGGCGATAGCCGTGGTGCTGGTTATTTATGCCATTGGGCAACAGACCGACTACTACTTTGACGCTACGTCCATTGCGCAAGGTGAAGCACCCCAAGATAAACGTATTCGCGCCGGTGGTATGGTAGTCGCTGGTAGTGTTCAGCGTGCGCCAAATGACCCTTTAAGCATTGAATTCGCTATCACCGACTTTGAATCGACAGTACCAGTGACTTACCAAGGTATCTTGCCGGATTTGTTCGCTGAGAACTCAGGAGTTGTCGCTACCGGTAAAATGCAAGGTAAGACCTTTGTCGCAGGCGAAGTATTAGCGAAGCATGACGAAAACTATATGCCGCCAGAAGTTGCCAAATCGATGAAGGAAAACAATCGTATCGGTGCAATACCTTCTTCTGAGCAATACAATCCTGCTGAAAAGATTCATGAGACTAAGACGTTGCAACAGTAGTTTTTCTAAAAAGATCATGGTTAAGTGGCAAAATTAGTACTTAAGTAATGAGAGCTATAAAAAAGCCAGCGACATTTAATCGCTGGCTTTTTTTATTCATCATGCTTAAATAATTATTAGCATTTAATCATCCCACTCAGGAGAATAGTCTGGATGCTTGATTTTACGACCATCAGCACGAGCTAAGCCACTTATTTTCTCAATCTCATCGGCACTCAATTGCACATTGATAGCGTCTAGATTACCTTGCAGATGATCGGGGTTGGATGTCTTTGGAATAGCGATACGGTGCTTATCTGATAGAATCCAAGCCAACGATACTTGTGCTGGCGTAATACCATGCTTGTCAGCAATTGCTTGAATGACTTCATTATCAAAGACATCACCACGTGCGAGTGGCGAGTAAGCTTCTAATAAAATATGATGATTGTTTAAAAAAGTTTGTAAGGTTTTTTGCTTAATAAAAGGATGGAACTCTACTTGGTTGACCACAATAGGCACATCAGCATATTTCTTGGCTTCGATAATATGAGCAATATTAAAATTAGAGACGCCGATATTGCGAGTTAGCCCCTGTTTTTGTAGCTCGCATAACGCAGGAATGGTTTCTGATAATGGCACGCGGTCATCTGGCCAATGTAATAGCAGTAAATCAACGTAATCGGTATCTAAATTTTCTAAAGAACGCTTGGCTGCGGCGATGAGTTTTTCTGGCTTAAACTTCATATCATCAGGGAATATTTTCGTCGTTAAAAAGAACTTATCGCGAGCGACACTTGATTGCTTGATACCTCGTCCTACTTCCTTTTCGTTGTCATAAGCTTGAGCGGTGTCAATATGCTCGTAGCCCATTTTTAACCCTTGGCTGACGACATCAATACAGTCTTGACCCGTTGATTGCCAAGTACCCAGTCCGAGTACCGGAATATTGGCTTGTCCAGCAGTGCGAATATTATAAGTTTTAGCACGCATATTATTATCCTTGTTGTTTTTTTGATTTATTAATAGCTTGTGTGATTTATTAATAGAAGAATAAATATTGGTATTCTAATTTCTATTTAACCTACCCACTATAGAAAAAAGAAGCCGTCAGCGATAGTGCGGTTGACGCTTTCCTACAAACTACAAACAGGCTGTAACGTCATTTTTAGTAAGTGATTGTGTAAGCAATAAAATCTAGACCAAAAAAAGCCCATTATTTAAAAATAATGGGCTTTTGCTATTAGGACTTTTAGAGCGGTTAATTAATGCAAATTAACCGTTATTAAGCTATTAAACGGTCGATTATTTAGTAGCAGCTTCTGCTACTGGTGCAGTGTCCGCTGTAGGGGCAGCGGCATTATCAGCACCCCAAATTTTTGGATATTTATAGCCAGGGAAGCTATCATGGGCATACTTTTTAAAGGTATCTGAATTATAAGCTTCAGTGACGTCTTTCACCCATTTTTTATCTTTATCTGCAGTTTTGATGGCTGACCAATTCACATAAGCAAAGCTTGGCTCTTGGAATAGTGCTTCTGTCAGCTTGATACCAGCATCGGTGGCGTAGTTACCATTAATGATAGCAAAGTCCACTTCATCACGCGCACGAGGTAGCTGCGCTGCTTCTAGCTCAACGATTTTGATATCGTATTTGCTGTTATCAGCGATGTCAGTTTTTGAAGCAGTAAGAGGATCAATATTGTCTTTTAGGGTGATCCAGCCAAGTTCATTCATCATCACTAAAGCACGAGCAAAGTTACTTGGGTCATTGGGTGCAGAGACGCTCATACCCTTAAATACATCGTCGATTTTAGTCTTTTTACCTGAGTAAACACCAAGCGGGGCAGTAGGTACTTGAAAGACTTCTACTAAATCAAGATTATTTTCTTTTTTGAAAGTATCTAGATAAGGCTTATGTTGGAAGATATTGATGTCTAAATCGCCATCTGCCAAAGCAATGTTTGGACGGACATAATCGGTAAAAGTCACCAACTCAACTTCATAGCCTTGGGCTTCTAATGAGCCTTTTACTTGATTACGAACCATATCTGCAAAGTCACCTTCGGTCGTACCGATGATGATTTTGCTATGTTCAGGATCGATATCACTGGTCGCAGCAGTTTCCGCACTAGCGCCTTCAGTAACGGGCTCTTTGGTGGCTTCTGGTGCTGATGAATTGTTGCAACCGACCAATACTAGGCCTGATACGCCAACAGCTGCAAATGCAGTCGCTACTTGACGGCTGATATCTGTTAATTTCATGGAACTTCCTTAATAAGGGATAGGGATATAGGGAATAAAATATCGAGATTAAAAATGCAGCATTAAAAAAGCAACATTATGAATAGTAATGCTGCTAAGTTAACGGTTGTTAAGATAGTATCAAAATTAAAGGGAATCAGTTACAAAGTCAAGCATTTGCTCAGGATGAATTGGCATTAAAGCCTGTATATTATTCATAACGAGCGTTATCTAACTTTTGATATCAAATGTCATGCATCAGTTCTAACGCTTATCCAAGCGAGTTGCTATCCAATTGCCAGAAGCCTGAATACCGATAACCATAATCGATAGCATGATGACAATAAATACCATGACCTCAGTTTGGTAGCGATAGTAACCATAACGAATGGCTAAATCACCCAAACCGCCACCACCAATCATACCAGCCGCTGCGGAAAAAGAGAGCAAGCTGATACAGAGAATCGTCACGGACAAGACCAGTCCAGAGCGCGCCTCATTGAGCAAGACTTTGATAACGGTCAGTGGACGGGCACCCATGGATTCGGTCGCTTCAATGATACCACGGGGTACTTCACGTAAGTTTTGTTCGACCAGGCGTGCAAAATAGAACGAGCCAGCAATCGCCAATACTAAAGATGCCGCGATTGGTCCAATACCTGTGCCAACGATGGCTTTGGTAAAAGGGCTCATCGCGATCATCAAAATCACGAATGGAAAAGCGCGCATAAAGTTCGTGATAGCACCAAGCACGCCATATAGCGTTTTATTCTGCAAAAACTGCCGATCGCTGGATAAAAATAAGAATATCCCAAACAGACCACCGATAAGGATGGCTACTGTTGTGGAGATACCAAGCATAATAAAGGTATCTACAAACGCCTGCCAAATCTCTTTACGCAGTACGAGCAGCTTATCTATGGAGGCGGATAATTCAGCACCGGTTAACATGTTTATTTCTCCTGCCTCATTAGTCTTCGTGGACTAAGCCTTTGCCAATTGGGGTGGTGGCCTGAATGAGACCGTCGCGTATATCTGCGACTTCGAGTAATTGTCCCTGATGTAACAATGCAGCGCGATCACATAGCCTACGAATGACACTCATTTCATGAGTCACGATGACAATGGTCACACCAAGTTGTTCATTAATATCACGTAGGCAGCTCAATAAGCTGCGTGTCGTCGCAGGGTCAAGCGCGCTGGTAGGTTCGTCAGCCAATAGGACTTTAGGACTAGGGGCAATAGCGCGGGCGATACCGACACGCTGCTTTTGCCCACCTGATAGCTGCGCAGGGTAATGGTTGGCGCGGTCGGTCAAATCAACGATTTCTAAGCAATCCATGACACGCTTATAAATATCGCGACTAGGATAGCCGGCTACCGTTAAATTAAAGGCGACATTTTCAAAGACAGTGCGATTTGACATCAGGTTAAATTGCTGGAAAATCATACCGATATTATGCCGAGCAATACGTAAATCACTGGCAGATAATGTGGTCAAATCAGTACCATCTATAATCACTTGACCTGAATCCGGACGCTCAAGTAAATTAATCAGACGTAAGAGGGTAGATTTACCAGCGCCCGAATAACCCATCAAGCCAAAGATTTCGCCTTGCTGAACAGTTAGTGACGTCGGCTCGACAGCAGTAAACCAATGTGGCTTGCCGTCTTTATCTTTTATAGACCGGTCACTTAAAAAACTTTTGGTCACATCGTTTAAGACAATCATGTCACTCATGGAGGGCTCAAAATTCAATAAATATTTTTAATAGTCATGAAGCTGTTGCAGTTTTCTTTATAGTAA
>NZ_NEXU01000034.1:0-3662 GCF_002224105.1 Psychrobacter sp. DAB_AL32B
CAGCTATAAACACCGTGCCGTAATCCAGACACTCAAGTAACATAATATGACGTAAGAGGGTAGATTTACCTGGCCCGATAACCCAGCAAGCCCAAAGATTTCGCCTTGCTGAACAGTTAGTGACGTCGGCTCGACAGCAGTAAACCAATGTGGCTTGCCGTCTTTATCTTTTATAGACCGGTCACTTAAAAAACTTTTGGTCACATCGTTTAAGACAATCATGTCACTCATGGAGGGCTCAAAATTCAATAAATATTTTTAATAGTCATGAAGCTGTTGCAGTGTCTCTTTATAGTAAAGACTCAAGTTGAAAACAACATCAATAACCCTAGAATAAGGGGCGCTAATATAGCATATTATCGGGTGTTTTGGATACGGACAACCATCACTGGCTGATAATTCCAGTTTGGTGTGTATTTTGAATGCGTCTTTTTTATTTTGAACAGACTGTATCTATATCAAACGAGATGTGGATGACATAGATAAGCGGTTAGCATGAATGACATAGCATCTGACATTTTATAGTATGAGCTTGCAGAGTCAGTCACGGTTATCATGGTAATTATAATGAGGGTCTTGTTTGACAGGTAAGACCACTAAAAATCGAGTATGACCATTAATAGTGTCAGTGATGATACGCCCTTGATGGGCGGTGACAATTTGCGCAACCAATGATAAGCCAAGCCCTGAGCCTTTATTCTTTTGCTGTAAGCGCACGAATGGACTAAAGACTTCTTCGCGTTTATTTTCAGGGATACCCGCGCCTTCATCAATCACTGCCATGACAGCATATTTTGGTAGTGGACGTGTTGGTTCGGCTTTAGGTTTCTTCAAATGCTTGCTAAATAGACTTTCTTTAAGTGTGGCACCGTTCTCTTTAGAATTGCTTTTGGTATCCTCTTTCACAGCAATAGGGTTAGTTTTGCTAACCTTATCACCACCTTCTTTGTTGTTATTTATAGACTTGCTATCGATATTATTATCTACAGAGATTACAGAAGATTCATGGTTTTCAGGAACGGCACGCCACATAACTTTTTTAATTTTATCCGTCAAATCGGTAGTAAAGTTATGGTAATTGGCAATTAGTGAAGGTTTGGTAATAATTTTAGACTCATCTATAGTGATAGTAGGTTCTGTTTTCTCCTGTTGGTGAGTGATGCTGGTGCCGAGGCTATCGTCAGCTGTCTCTATGCCATCATCATTATCAGTATTAACATCATTATTAATGACTACGTTTTCGCCATTTTTGTAGATATCGGGTGCGGGTAACATCGTTAGATGCTCGCTGGTTTCTACTTTTGGCTTATGATTGGCGGCACTAAAAGAGTCATCAAGATTTGATAAGGTGTGTAGATTATGCTTATTTTCTTCAAGCCCATTAACACTGCTAGGCGGCTCATCATAGGAGTCAAAATCTGAGCTGTTATAGTCAGCAAAGCTACTGCATAGCACTGTTTGTAATAAAAAATCAGGGATTTCGTCAGCTTCATCAATCGTTTGCACGCCATAAAGCAGTACCGTTACTGGAGGTTTTCCGTGCAGCATGGCATTGGTTAGTAGGTTGCGAATTAAATGAGTAAGCATCGATGACTGACCATCAATCGCAATATGCTCACCAATTAAAGTCGCTTCAGGATAGTGTTGTCGCTCTTGATTCACCAAGTCATACAAATCTAAATGTTCAACTTGCTGTAAGGCATGTCCAGCGTCTAAGCGGCTCACAAGTAAGATACTCTCGACCAAATCGTTAAGACCTGATAGATCACGATTAATCGCTTGGGCGCGCTTATCAAACTTTTCTTTGGTATCGGTTGGCAGAGCGCCAGCTAGCATATCCATCATCTCAATCTGCAAGCGAATGCGAGTGATGGGGGTGCGCAGCTCGTGAGAGGCGTGCGCTAGTAATAAATTATTGGCATCGATAAGATGTTCAATTTTTTGTGCGGCTTGGTTAAATCCGCGAGCGAGCGAGGCAATTTCATCATTACCACGGGCATTGACTCGTACCGTAAAATCGCCATCACCGAGCTGAGCCATCTGCTGACTCAACTGATTGATGCGCCAAGTGATGCTACGGGCAATCCACCAAAGGACGCCAGCCATAATCAGTAGTAGCAGCAGCGTACCAGTAAATAAATTCAGCGCCGCAGAGAGCACCGGTTTTTTAGGTGGCAAGCGTGATTCATACAATAGTGTATAGCCTGTACTACTATAAACTTGGGCTTGCTTGGTCGGGGAAGTCTCGGCAAATGAAGGAAATACACGTGACAATAAGGAAGGCGGTGCCGGTAACTCTAACGGCAAATCGCTATTGTCCGTTTGCATCAGCAAACGACCTTCGCTGTCATATAATCCCATCTTTGCCTGTAATGATTCATCAAAGATATCAAAGCTTTTTTTGACTACCGCCAGCATAAAGCGTGACTGTAAACGATTGTCCTTGCTAACAGCGATGTTTAGCTCATGCAGAAACGGGTCTATTTGTCCTAAAATTTGCGTCGCCAATACCTCTGAGCGGATACCAGCATCTTTGTCATGTACCAGCTGCGTCAATAGCACCATCGCAACGGCAAATAAGATAAGTGCCAGCATAACACTGGCAAATAGCTTAGCAAATACGGAACGAAAACCCAATTGCTGCATTAAATCATCTCTATTATCAGGCGCTTATATCACTTTATGCTTATATCGTTTTATATTAGCAAGCATAAAAGGGGTATCATAAGTATGATACCCCTTTTAACGAACAGCTTTAAAGCAGTTTAACTTTTTATTTACTACTGGCTTATTTACTACTGACTAAACCTGATCGGTGGCAAATTGATAACCGACGCCGCGAACCGTAATAATACGTTTTGGCTGACGTGGGTTGTCTTCGATTAAAGCACGTAGACGTGAAATATGCACATCGATTGCGCGATCGATATTGTCTGAACTGTCATCATTTGGCATCGCTTGCCACAATTGTTCGCGGTTCAGCACTTTGCCAGAATGAGTAGCAAAATAATGTAGCAACTGGAACTGATGTGTCGTCAAGCGTACGGGCAGATCATCAATAGTGACTTCATGACTGTCAGGGAAGACGCTTAAACGACCAAACGTTAGACTATCCGATTGACTGTCTGCTTGATTAGGCTGCTCATGTCGGCGAATAACCGAACGAATACGCGCCAAGAGTTCACGCGGCTCAAATGGTTTTGATATATAGTCATCAGCCCCCATCTCTAGCCCCAGCACGCGATCTGTCGTGTCGCCTTTAGCGGTGAGCATAATGATAGGGACTTTATTGGTCATATTATTCTTGTTGCCGCGAATTTTTTGGCAAACTTGCATACCATCCATATCAGGCAGCATAAGATCTAGCACAACCAAATCGATATCACGTTCTTTGGTATCCAATAAATCAAGACCTTCTTGACCAAGTCCTGCATGATGGACATCATAATAATTCATGGTCAGATAATCGCTGATTAACTCTGCTAAGTCTGGATCATCTTCAATTAACAAAATCTGCTTACTCATAATGTTTCCTCTAGTTGTTGTTATAGTTTGTCTAAATATACTTTTTGAATTTAAAAAAGTATCAACTGCCCTTAATTTTCAATGACTCTAAATCTTTATATTAAAAGCATTCTTAATATAAGTGCTTTTAATACAAG
>NZ_NEXU01000035.1:0-14259 GCF_002224105.1 Psychrobacter sp. DAB_AL32B
ACAGATAAATGTAGAATAAATCTTCTAATTTATGATAATCTTAAATTAACAAAATCTGCTTACTCATAATGTTTCCTCTAGTTGTTTGTTATAGTTTGTCTAAATATACTTTTTGAATTTAAAAAAGTATCAACTGCCCTTAATTTTCAATGACTCTAAATCTTTATATTAAAAGCATTCTTAATATAAGTGCTTTTAATACAAGCATGTCTAGTACTAATTCTCTAGTCGCTCTGAACCATCAAACAAGAACGATTTAACATATAAATGATGTCTCTAAAAACATAAACGATGTTTCGATTAATCTAGCTTAGCATACGCTATATTGCCTAAACAGGATGTTATTAAACAAGGCATGCTTTGTTAATGTTTCTACACAATGTAACTACTCACCTTTACGCTTATGAAACCATTACTTTTTTACCTTCAGATTCAATGGGTAAGTTTGCTAGACAAATTAAGCTGTCATTGCTAACGCCGGCAATTAAATACTGTTTGGTAAGCGGATCGTATTCGATTACCTCAATAGGCTGGCGTGTCAAACGTTGGTCTTGTCCTATAATCCATATATGGGCGCTCAAAGAACGAAGCGGTTTATAAGGCGGGGCATGTAATACGGTTAGGTCGACATTATGCAAAGCACGCTTAGGGACGATGGTACCGACTTCTATTTGTCCGTAGTCAACACGTCCTATCACTTTCATGCCCGGTAATATTTGATGGCGACTTACCTCGTTATTAACCACATTAACATAGACAAATAACTGTGTTGGTTGTCCCGCTGCCTTCAAATTACTGACCTGACCGGTAAATTTATCTATCCTCTCTTCGGCGGTGAAATTGACGGTTTGTCCGACAGAGATTTGCGATTCGGCTTCAATGGGCAAGGTTGCAACAAAGTGCAATTCAGACTCATCGCTGAGCTTTAGTAAAGGTGTATCAGCAGTTATCTGTTGTCCAGCTTGGACAGACAAGTTTTCTACACGACCTGAAAAACTCGCTCGTACCGTTACCAAGTTAGAGGATTGCTTTGCAGTCGTAGCGTCTTGAACGTTATCTGAGTTCTCATCATTCTCAGTAACCATAGAATGGGTTAGGTTAGCATCGGTGTCAGCTTTTTCATTATCTGAAGCGATGTCGTTCAAGCTGACGTCGATATCGGTTGAATCATTAGATGAGAGTGTTGGTTTGATTTGAGTTGTTTGACGTCGAACTGTAAATAAAGGCGTGCCTTTTTTCACCCATTGATTTTTGCTCACCAATACTTGCTCTACGGTCAGCGGCTTAGCTGCAATAAGATTAACTTTCTTGATAGGCTTAATGGAACCTTGTAATCCAAGGCTTGGCTGATAACGGGTTGGTTTTACACTTAAAATATGATCCGGTGTCATGGTAATACTATCAGCAGTGATAATAAGGGGAGTATCGACCGTCTCACTGTTTTCGGCAGTCACAGGTTCAGCAGTAGGAGGCGATGGCTGACAGCCGATAATGAGCAAGGCGCTTAATACATAGCTGCTTTTTCTTAACAGTGCAGAACGTAAAACAACAGAACGTATGGAGCGTATAGAAAATGTCATACCAATCACCATCATAAACGACCTTTTATTATATAGTGAATTTAGATGAGGGGAAATGATTACACCATATTTGCTGAGCAGCATAGGAGGTCAAACATGCTGATATAAATTTTACTTCTATACCGCAAAATTTCATTAACATACTGAATTTAAAAAATAATTTGAACATTAATTCGTTAAATCGCTGGAAAAGTGGTAGTAACTGTGCTAAAACAAACATAATAAAATATATTGATACATTTTTATTACAAATGAAGATTATTCGGTAAGGTATATGCTATTTCTATATAATGCTTAGAAAGTAGCAGCTACTGAGATTAGGTTTATGCCTATTTGAAGAATCACTAACCATACCGGCTTTTAATACAATAGCTCTTTAATACGATGTATTTTGATGATAGTGAGCTTCTAAAGAGTTTTATCGCTATAGTTATTGGCTAAAAAATAAGCGTTTGGTCAGATAGCGCTTGAGCCGATGACTCGTTAGGTTTGTCGTAGTTAATTAATGACTGTAGGGTACGGTTGATCATTGACTATGTAGGTATAATAAAGCTGTAAAAAAATTTAAAATAATGCCCGATTTACTAAGATAATTCATTATAAAGTGCGTATAGTGACTCATGGTAACGCCATGCTTCATGAGCAGGTTTCAGTAAATAAAACGTATCTATTATTACAGACAGCAAGCCAGAGTTTGCCGTTCATATCAATCAAAAATAAGCCAGTTTATCAGTTGAGATGACAGTTAACCGGTTTTAAGTTGATGGCTTGTATCGATGGATAGCACTACGAATAAATAGTTGTTAATAGGACAATGATAATGGAAAATAATTTTGATGGTTTAAAAGTGATGGTTATTGATGACTCAAAAACTATTCGCCGTACCGCAGAGACGTTGTTGCAAAAAGCTGGCTGTGAAGTTGTGACCGCGATTGATGGTTTTGATGCATTGGCTAAGATTGTTGATCATAATCCAGATATTATTTTTGTGGACATTATGATGCCACGTTTGGATGGATATCAAACCTGCGCGTTGATAAAAAACAATCCTGATTATGCCAGCAAACCAGTGATTATGTTGTCATCTAAAGATGGTTTGTTTGATAAAGCACGTGGACGTATTGTTGGTTCTGATGAGTATCTGACTAAGCCGTTTAGTAAGGATGAGCTTTTTGAGGCGATTAACCAGTATCGCTAATACTAAAAATAGCAGTAAATTGTTTTTATAATATTGTTTCTAATCGGTTTGTTTCAACAACATATCCTAGTGGATATCATCAAAAATAAAGGGAATACCCATGACTACCGTTTTAGTCATTGACGATTCGCCATCTGAGATGGCGAAATTTCGCGACATGCTTGCTAAAAATAACTATCAAGTGTTAGAGGCGACAAATGGTGAACAAGGTTGTCAGATGGCCATTGATCATCTGCCAGACGTCATCCTAATGGATGTAGTCATGCCTGAAATGAATGGTTTTCAGGCGACTCGTAAGATAACTCGTGGTAAGACGACGTCCCATATTCCTATCATTATGATTAGTACCAAAAATCAAGAAACCGATAGAGTTTGGGGTAAGCGTCAAGGCGCTAAAGAGTATATTACTAAGCCTATCGATGAAAGTGGTCTGGTCCAGATAATTCGTAAAGTAATGGGGTAGCTTGTGGCATCCAGAGGGTTTATTGAGCTTCTGCGTATAGCAGATTTGGCACGCGCGCGTAAAAGTGGTCGCCGCGGTGGGCAAGCGTTTGACTGGCAAGGGGTGGTATTTGAGATCGGTGGTCAACGCTTAGTTGCGCCAATGGGTCAAGTATCAGAAGTATTAACCATGCCAGAATATACCAGCGTGCCTTTAGTAAAGCCTTGGATGCTCGGCATTGCAAATATTCGTGGGCGCTTGCTGCCGTTAACCGATTTGTCTCGGTTTTTGCAAGTTCCTAGCCGGTTGTCGCAAATGAGCCAGCGTAAAGTCATCGTTGTCGAACATGATAATGTGTTCTCGGGCCTGCTGGTAGATCAGGTTTTGGGTATTGAGCAGTTTACTAAAGATCAATATTTTCCAGAAGCTATTGAGCCTAATTCGCCATTTGCGCCCTACAACCATGGCAAGTTTTTCAAAGATGAACAAGATTGGTATATTTTTATGCCAAGCTTGCTGGCACAGGATCTACAGTATACCGATGCTGCAATATAGCTATTGTTAATAAACAATCATCTCTAATAAGTATTGGTTGATTAAAACGATAGCAGAATAATAATGGCTGACATGAGCCGGTGGTATGTCAGCATTCATACAGGCTTTGTGAATCACTGTTGTTTTGATAACAATATGATTTCAGAGTCAGTCACGATGAGACTTTGACGATTGTTTGAAAGGAATACGCACGATGAGTGATGTTATAAACAACCCTGTAGCTGTTACAAATAAAACAACGGCAGATGTTAATAGTAAGTGGAGGCTGTTATTAGGGCTTTGTGCTTTAGTGAGTATTGCTTGTCTGTTTTGGCTGGTTAATTCATTATCATCGATTAGTCAATATTTAACGGATTTTAATCAATCAGTCATATTGCCAGTGATTGTATTTGTGCTAGGTATACTAGGTATTTTATTTGCTTTATACCAGTTACTACAGCAGCGCGGTGGCTCAGAACGCTTACTCATCGAAAAAGAGACGTTACGTCGTCGCCAAGAAGCTGAAGCGGAGTCTGAACGTGCACGCCAAATTCAAGAAGAAAATGAGCGTAACCAGATTGCGATTTTACGTTTACTTGATGAGCTGGGTGATTTAGCAGACGGTGACTTGACGGTTAATGCGACGGTATCGGAAGATTTTACTGGTGCGATTGCTGACTCCGTTAACTTTGCAATTGACCAATTACGTCAATTAGTACTAGTTATTAACAGTACTGCTGATCGTGTTTCGCAGTCCTCAGAGCAAACGCAGATGAATGCTGTCGAGCTTGCTGAGGCATCTGAACACCAAGCACAAGAAATCGCTGGTGTATCTGCGGCTATTAATGAGATGACGGTATCGATTGACCAAGTTTCAAACAACGCTGCAGAATCTGCGACGGTTGCTCAGCGCTCGGTTGCCATCTCTTATAATGGGGCAGAAGTTGTACAGCGCTCTATTGAAGGTATGAACGTGATTCGTGACCAGATTCAAGAAACGTCAAAACGTATCAAACGCCTTGGTGAGTCGTCACAAGAAATTGGTGATATCGTTGGTCTGATTAACGATATTGCTGACCAAACCAACGTTCTAGCATTGAATGCGGCGATTCAGGCATCGATGGCAGGTGAGGCTGGGCGAGGATTCGCGGTTGTTGCTGATGAAGTTCAACGTCTTGCTGAGCGTTCAGCGAATGCAACCAAACAGATCGAAACGTTGGTAAAAACCATTCAGGCAGATACCAGTGAAGCCGTTATGTCAATGGAATCAACGACTTCTGAGGTTGTGCGCGGTGCACGTTTGGCCAAGGATGCCGGTGAGGCGCTAGAAGAGGTGCAAACCGTTTCTAATACCTTGGCTGACCTTATTCAAAACATCTCAAACGCTGCTATGCAACAGGCAGAGTCAGCTGGTCACATCTCTCATACGATGAACATTATTCAAGATATTACTTCGCAAACCTCGTCTGGTACGATGGCGACGGCACGTTCTATTGGTGAGCTAAGTGAAATGGCCGCGGCACTACAAGAATCTGTGACGGGCTTTAAAATATCTGATGATGATGAGCAGTTGAATAATGAAAATACTGACCATGAGTATTTAGATATGGATGAAAGAGTATCAGACAGTATTTAATAGCTGTTGATAGCGTTTATGATTTTCTATATTGAAATGTTAACCAAATTGTTGCCTTGATCATTATCTAGACTAAGGCAGCAAAAATAATAGCAGGTTACGTGAATAATCATACTCAAAAAAGCAGTATTATCATTAATAAAACTGAAACAGTATTGCTAGAAGCTTTTATGCAAGACGATACTGAAGCGTTAATAGATGATACTGCTTTTGATACGCAACGATGGCAACGCTATATAGAGCAAGAGATTGGATTTATCTTACCCACTGTTCAGCGCAAGTGGCTGGTAAATGCCGTTAGTCAGACAGCGTTATCGTATGGGCTGACCGTTATACAGTTATGGCATCAGTTACCGCACAATGATGAGCTGCGCCAGCAATTGCTAGACAAAGTATTGATTCATGAAAGCCGCTTCTTTCGCCATGTGCCTTCTATAGAGTTTGTCACAAACGATGCATTACAGCATCAGCGCCGCCAGCTTGTAGATATAGAGAGTGGTGCTGATGATATATTTCGTATTTGGAGTGTGGGCTGCGCCAGTGGGCAAGAGACGTGGTCGCTTGCGATGAGCTTAGCCTCAAAACAGCTCAGCAATTACGCTATATTGGGTACTGATGTTAGTCAACAAGCAGTTACAACGGCACGCTTAGGTCAATATGATAATAGACAGCAATCGTTAATTCCGCTACGTTGCCAGCAGTTTGTGCAACCATTAAAGCCTGCAAATGCGACTAAAGAAGCAGGCTTTAATACTGCTTCTATTGAAAAAAACAAAGTAAGCAGCAGCTGTGCAGACTGGCGTATTGCGCCAATGTTAAAACCACATGTGCGCTTTGCTTTACACAATATTATGGATAAAAAACTACCTACGCCACATTTACAACAAGTGATTGTCTGCCAAAACATGCTGCTATATTTTCGCAAATTTGATCAGCGTGATATTTTGGCGCGGCTATCAGAACAATGTGTACTAGGTGGTTATATTATATTGGCTCCAGGTGAGGCGTTATTTTGGCGTCCTTCAAATATGCGCCGTATTGCGCACCCACAGATTAATGCGTGGCAAAAAATCAGTGCCTAAATTAGCGCCTAGACGAGTTAGGATAAACCTATGAACAACCAGCCCAATGACATGGTAACGATCGAGTGGTTATTGCCACTGTTTAATCAGCAATTATCACAGGTAGCTGATAGCTGGCAATTAGGGGCAGAAAACTCTAATTATGAGCAAATGGCACAGCACTATCATCAGATTAGTGGTGCGCTTACTATGATTAACTTGCCTTCTTTAGCAAGTCTAGCGACTAAGCTCAGCCTGTTAGTAGGAGCAAGTAATCCCCAAGATTTAAATGATAATGTTAATAACTTAGACAGTAGCCTCAATGATGACAGTTTCGACAATGACAATCTTGATAGTCATCTTGCTGCTGAGAAAGCTCGAATCGGGCAGGTCGCTCATAGACTGTTACAGCATGAGCTGGTGCACTATGCGCGAACGGGTAACTGCCATAGCGCTTTAATCAATAAGACCTCGGCTGAGCTGACGCAAGCTTTATCACGGTTTGATATAGCGACAGACCACCTTATAGATTCAGTCTTATTATCTGCAGCTAGTGATCTAGATAGTCTGCCAAATCATGATGATATTGACATAACCATACCAGCTGACAGGGCAGTTTCAGATTTAGATAGCCAACAGCATCAGCAATTGTTATTGGTTTGGCGCCAGCAAGCACAAGAATTGCTAGCTACTAATGTAAATAAACCTTCTATACTGACTGTTTTAGAAAAGGTCAGTCAATACTTATGGCAAACCGCACAAGCGGCTGATTTGCAGCGTCTTTGGTACTTGACTGAGTTGTGGCTGCATGACCTTGGCAAAAATGAAAGCCCGCTCCCTATGCATTATGCAGGGCTATTAAGTCAGCTGGATCAGGTTATAGAGTCTTACCAACATCAAACTGAGCTATCAACGAGCGCAATTAAAAAATTGATAAGCAGTATTTATATTGAATTAAACGGCCTTGTCAATCATAGCGATAATACTCAATCTATATTGAGCGGCTGGTCGCAGGCAGATACAGAGTCACGTTTCTTACCGCGTATACTGAATGCGATTGAGGCGATTATTTTTAGTCTTGATAAGCCGCACAATTTGCTAAAACCTTTACAAAAAATAAGTGCCCAGCTTGAAGGTCATGGTTGGACATTGTATGCGTCACAAGTGACCTCTATTCTGGCTGATATAGAGCATAACCTATCGTCAGACAAAGACTTCGCTCAAGAACAATGGCAAATTGAACGTCAGCTTCAAGAGCTATATAGTGCTATCTATAATACAGAGCAAGTAATATCTACAAAAATAGGTAGCGCGGCTTCTTTCACGTCACTATCTCAAGTAGTCGCTAGTGACGACTTGCAGCCAGAAAGCAGTACTTATATTAGTGCCAATAATGAAGATTTACGTGAACTGCGTATTGCAGTCGAAGAAATCAAGCAAGATTTTCATGACTATATACAACGCCAAGATACAGACCTATTACCAGATCAAGCAGATTTCACTAGAATGAGCCATGCCTTTGATAGCATGGGACTGCCTTCGATTGGTCAAGCAACAGATAAAATAGCTGATATATTTGTACAAATACACACTCATGGAATAGAAGCACTCAGTTGGGATGTTACCCAAGCGCTGGCAGAGGGTTTGACCTCTATTGAGTTATTACTCGATTATCTTGCCCAGCAGTTCTTTGACCAATCATTATTGGAAAAAGCAAATGGATATATCGACAAAGCAGCAACACTGCTTAGTGAGTATATTCATGCGCCTGAAACGGTCAATGATACTTTTCTTACCCAAAAAACGGCAGCAACCGATGTACTGCGCTATGATGACAGTGGTGAGATTTCCCCTATTATCGATCAACCTTTCGTTGTTGACACTGTTAGTGACGCTTTACTACGCGCTCGTCATCAACTCAAAGCTGATAACTTTGATATAGATGAAGACATTCGTGAAATATTTATTGAAGAAGTTGAAGAAGTTGTTGCTGACTTAGAGGATTTTTTACCAATATGGCAGGAAGACGCACAGGATTTAACGCCATTAACAGAAGTGCGTCGAGGTTTTCATACCTTAAAGGGTTCTGGTCGCATGGTTGGTGCTTTTAGTATCAGTGAGATGGCATGGGCGATTGAAAACTTGCTTAATCGTTTGTTAGACAAAACCTTACTGGTAACAGATGATGTCGTCGCTTTAGTGACAGAAACTACAAAGCGTTTACCAGCCATGTTGGGTGATTTTGAAGCACAACAGACTCCAAGTTTTGATCCTGCCATTACTATTTTGCAAAGTCATAATTTAATGACCCAGCAACCTCTTAATTTCGGATTAGAGACAGCGGAACTAGCGTTTTCAAAACCTGAAATCGAACAGGATAGTGCTATATCAGACCATTCTGTATCAGGCCATAGTTTGCATTCACAAGCGTCAAACTTAACTATTGAGACTGCCAGCTCTATCGATCCTATCACTACTATCAGAGATACTGGCGAAGCAAAAAATCTCTCTGAGCTATTAGCTGATTTAGAGATACCCTTGGTACTGAAATCATTTATCTCAGAATCAAAAGTGCTAGCGGCGGACGCGAACGATGCCGATCCTGATATCAAAGAGATATTTATAGAAGAAGCCAATGAAGTATTGGACGAAATCGTCCCTTTATATGAGTATTGGCGGCTTTCTCCGAATGATTTGACTGGACTGACGGACATTCGCCGTGGATTCCATACGCTAAAAGGTTCGGGCCGCATGGTTGGTGCTAATTATAGCGCTGAGTTGGCATGGTCTATAGAAAACATGCTTAATCGTATTTTAGATAAAAGTATTACGGCATCAGCAGGTATACAACAGCTTATCGGCGATGTATTGGCAGCTTATCCTGCACTATTAACAACTTTTGAAAATGAAAGCGAAGATTATCCCGCTATGCTGCCATTGTGGGTCGCATGTGCTAATGCGTACAGCAAGCAGCTAGGTGATGAGTTTAGCTACAGTGTGCTATACGGTCAATTAGCAAGCCCTGCTGAACAACAAGTTTCTGAGCATGCAACATTGCATTCTGGTTTGGATAACCACGCTCAAGATTCTGACAATGGTAGTGATCAAACAATCGATCATGCATTGCAGACGATTCATTCGGTCAACGAAAAGATGGCTGAAGCGCCTGTTATTTTGACGCCTCAAAGTGAAGAGGAACAAGCATTTTTTGATATTTTCATTGAAGAAGCGGAAGAGTTGTTAGAGGGTATAAATGAGTTTGTAAGTAGCCATCAAGATGAGTCCCATGTGGCAGTGAGTGATGAGATTGTGCGTGCATTCCATACATTGAGAGCGGCTTCTGGCTCTAGCGCTTTGGCAGCAATCAGCGATGTTAGCGCGACAATAGAGCAGAGCTTAGAGCTACTACAGCAGCAAGATATACCGATGAATGCGAAGCACTTAAGCGCGCTAGCCCAATCTGTGACGCTGATTAATGGCTATCTCGATAACTATAAACAAAACGCGCAACAGCAGGATATGTCGATAGAAGATATGCAAAGCGAGCAAGATATCGCCTCATTACAGGCGTTACTTGGGAAGCAGAATGTTGACGATACTGGCGAGGCTATAGCTGATGATAAGCCAACGATAAACCAGTTATTAGATGGCGATATCGATGACTTATTAGATGCAGAATGGCAATTGAGTGAAGCGCTTAGTAATCCAGAAATCGACCAAGTTCAAAAATATATAACTCAACAAATTGCACAAATAAAATACCTGACTGAAAAAGCACAGGTATTTCCAAAATTCACCTCTATTCTTCATGCATTGGAAAATGCTTATAATTATTTGAGTAAGCATGTTGAAAAATCAGCGAATCCTGAAATTCAAGCCATCTTACTTGCGGGACATGCTCAGTTAATCGGTTTATTTGACGCTTTGGCTGGTAGCACCTCATTAAAAATTGATGAGCAAGTACTTGAGCAATTACAGAATATCTCTCAACACAATGATTACAGTGAGCAAAATAACCACAGTGATGCGGTTGTTGCTCATGAAAATGATGCTGCCGTGCAAAGTATTGCAGCGCCTGAGCTACAGCTTGAGTCTATCGATACCGATATTGAGCTATTGGAAATCTTCTTAGAAGAAGCCCAAGAACTGGATGATGCGCTGGTCGATAGCTTTAGTAAATGGCGAGCGGATATTACTAATATCAATACTTTAAAGGTACTGCAACGCCATCTGCATACCATTAAGGGTGGCGCGCGCATGGCGGGTATTCGTAGTATTGGGGATTTGACCCATGAGGCGGAGACCATCTATGAGGCGTTTGTAGAGGTTAGACGCACGCCAACAGTGCAGTGGCTTGAGATTATGCAAGTGGTGCAAGACACCTTGTCATTGCAAGTGGCACATATTGTACGTTACCAAAAATCATTTTTTGCTCCTGAGCTTATTGAGCAATTACAACAGTTTGAAAAAGCAAAAGCTTTACCAGAAACGGTACAACTTATTGTACCTATGCCAAAAAATCATGTTGATGCCGAGTCTAAAATCCATGCAAATGAATATACGCATCGTATAGAAAAAGCGGCTGATACTCTAAGCTTAGATAGAATCATCAAACAATCATGGGCTCATGGCTTACCCGATCCGGATATTTTAGAGGTATTTTTAGAAGAAGCTGAAGCGCTCACTAACCGTAACGAGTATCTGCAATTATTCTTAAGTGATGCTGGGGATATGATTGCATTACAAGGATTACAACGTGACTTGCACACCCTAAAAGGTGGGGCGCGTATGGTGACCGCTAGTGGTATTGCTGATCTGGCCCATGAAATGGAATCAGTATATAAAGATTTTGTTGATCGCCGCCGTCCTGCTACCAAAAAAGTATTAGAGCTACTTGTGGCTTGTCACGACTGGCTTGCAGATGCCGTATTTATTCTCTCGCAACAGGTCAATCCACCAACGCCTGACTTATTGATTGAGGCGCTACAACAATTCAGTAAAAACCCTGATAGTTTAAAGCAAATACCTAAAGAAACCCTGCAGCCTCAGCGTGAAGCGATTTTAATCGCTAAAGAGAAGCAAGAGACAACCTATATTCAAAAAGATATCAGTGACATGCCACTCATGGTTAGTGATGTCGCTGAGCATGAACAGAACGCCAATAATAATGAGATGATTCGTATCTCAGGTGGGCTGATTGAGCATATGATTAATCTGTCGGGAGAATCGACGATTAACCGTGCGCGTATTGATATGGGTATTAGTAGCTTGACCAATAGTATTGAGGAGATGGGTACTACCGTACAGCGTTTGGCTGATCAGTTACGCCGGATGGAGATTGAGCTTGAGGCACAGATTTTATCGCAGATAGATGATGAGCTGGTTAATCACGAAGGCTTTGACCCGTTAGAGATGGATCAGTATTCTTCTTTGAATCAGTTATCAAAATCTTTGACAGAATCGGCATCGGATTTGGTGGATATTAACCACACCTTATTAGAAAAAACGCGTGACAGTGAAAGTCTATTGCTCCAGCTATCAAGGACGCAAACTGAGCTACAAGATGGCTTGATGAACTCGCGCATGGTACCTTTTACCCGATTAACGCCAAGACTTGAGCGTATCGTACGTCAAACCGCCAATGAGCTTAATAAATCAGTTGAGCTGAAGATTATCAATGCTGACGACGAGATGGATAGAACTATTCTAGAACGTATTACATCACCGCTTGAGCACATGTTACGTAACGCGGTCGACCATGGTATCGAAAATGCCTCAACGCGCCTAGAAGCGGGTAAAGAACGCAGTGGACAAATTACTCTAGAGGTGCTGCGCGAAGGTAGTGAAATCGTTATTCAGCTGGCCGATGATGGTTATGGCATTGATGTGGAAGCCGTACGTAACAAAGCTATCTCTCAAGGTCTGATTGACGCCGACGATAGTAGTCTCAGTGACCTTGATATCATGCAATATATCTTTAATGCGGGGCTAAGTACCAGTAAACAAGTGACACAGATATCAGGACGCGGTGTCGGTATGGACGTCGTTATTAGTGAGATTCGTCAGTTAGGTGGCTCGGTATCAGTTATATCGGAGCTTGGTAAAGGGTCACGTTTTACCATACGGGTACCACTCACCGTTGCCGTTTCTGATGCTTTGGTGGTTCGTGCCGCTGATCGTTACTATGCCATCCCATTGGTTCAGATTGAGCGTGTAGTACGTATCAACCCAGAAAAAATTTACGACTATTATCAATCCGGTGAAGCCACACTAAATTTTGAAGATAACGATTATCGCGTACGTTATTTAAATGAGATTTTATCAGGTAATAAGCTTAATGAGCTGGTCGTCAATACCAATACCAGCGTACCGCTTATTATCATTAAAAACCGTAGTGGACAGAATATGGCGCTACAGGTCGACCAAATAGCAGGGTCACGGATTGAAGTCGTCGTAAAACCTTTGGGGCAACAGTTCTCGAATTTATCGGGTATCTCAGCAGCTACCATTATGGGCGACGGTTCGGTAATGCTTATCCTAGATTTGATTGCTTTGATGCGTAATGCCGCTTTGGTCAAAGAAGTATCGCAACCTGCTATCGTTAAGCGCATAAGCTCAGAGTCTAAGGGTACTATTTTAGTCGTTGATGACTCAGTCACAGTACGAAAAGTAACGTCACGTTTCTTAGAGCGTCAAGGCTTCAATGTTGCGCTTGCCAAAGATGGTATTGATGCTCTTGAGATATTACAAGAGATGACACCAGACCTCATGTTATTGGATATTGAGATGCCGCGCATGGACGGTTTTGAAGTCGCGACTCAAGTCAGACATAATAGACGTTTGCAGCATTTGCCTATCATTATGATTACCTCACGTACGGGTGAAAAACATCGTGAGCGCGCACTCGAGATTGGAGTGAATGATTACATGGGCAAACCTTTCCAAGAAAATCAGCTGCTTGATAAGATTCAAAGCTTATTGGATAAAAAGGTCAGCCTAACTCATGATGGGTAACATACGTGCCTTGGCGCTAAAAGATAAAAGTGAGATTAAAGTGCTGGTGGTGGCAGAAGACCATCAGCAGCGGATGGCTTTTTCTGATACGGTACATAGCTGTGGTTTTCATCTGCTTGATTGCGTCACACCATCGCAGTTGAAAGATAAGTTTGATGGTTATGAAAGCGCTATCGATATTTGGTTGATAGACAGTGATTACGATGAGCACGTGGCTACTGTGACCGCATTGACTAAATCCGCCGCCGTCTTGGTCGGTTTTAGTCAAGCACCTTATCTCAATGAGGCGCAGCAGTATGCTAAGTGGCAGCGTAAATTAAAGCGTAAGCTTGCCCAAATGCTTGCTTTGCCAACGCTTGTAGATACCGTCGCTTATAAGAATGAAGCCGTTGATTGGCGTTATGTGGTGTTTTTAGGCGCTTCTATGGGCGGTCCTAGTGCGGTCAAGGAGTTCTTAGATCACTTGTCACCCGCGCTACCAGTTAGCATTTTATTAGCGCATCATTTCAACCAAACGATGATTAGTACACTACCACGTATCTTGAATCGTCATAATGACTGGCGCTGTCAGCTTATTACTTCCTCACAGCGCTTGCGTGCCGGTCAATGTCTGATTGCACCCATTGATAAACAGATTATCTGCGATTCAACAGGGCGAATTATCCTATTAGATCAGGCTTGGGAAGGTGATTATAAACCCGCTATCGGTCAGATTCTTAAAAACACCAGTGATGTCTATGGCAGTGATCTGATAAACATTATCTTTTCAGGTATGGGCAACGATGGCACGCAGT
>NZ_NEXU01000036.1:0-27802 GCF_002224105.1 Psychrobacter sp. DAB_AL32B
CTTGCGTGCCGGTCAATGTCTGATTGCACCCATTGATAAACAGATTATCTGCGATTCAACAGGGCGAATTATCCTATTAGATCAGGCTTGGGAAGGTGATTATAAACCCGCTATCGGTCAGATTCTTAAAAACACCAGTGATGTCTATGGCAGTGATCTGATAAACATTATCTTTTCAGGTATGGGCAACGATGGCACGCAGTATTTAGATTTAATTCAAGATAATGACAGTCAATTGTGGGCGCAAGAGCCAAGTTTAAGTGCTTGCCCTAGTCAGCCACAAGCTATCATTGATTCAGGATATTGCAAATTTGTCGGTAGTCCCAAGGCCTTAGCACAAAAACTTACCGACTATATTGCTGAAAGGGCGGCAAGCGCCTTTTCGCATTCATTTATTGTGAGCGACGTATGAAACAGATTTTAAAACATTCGTTTGAGGCAGTAAGCTTACTGACCACGAACAAGGGTATGCTCGACGTTACTATCGTCCCAGCGTTTGAACAGCCTGACTGGATTATTCCTAGTAGTTTAATTTTGAGTGTAGACGAGTATAGCGAACATACTTGGAATTATGAGTGGCAACAACAAGAAGTCGCTGTCTTCCATATGCTGCCGCGTCATCAAACGCCAGATAAAATGATTGTATTAGAAGGTAATACGTCAGCGCATCGTATCGCGCTACAGACAGCTGGTGAGCTGCGCCAACTACAAGCACGTATCTCTGAGGTTAAAGATGTTGAGCTTCCTGAGCATTTTTACAAAACAGACAGCAACATCGATACGGTTTTTGAGCGTGTGCAAGAAGATGTTGTGCTATCCTACCTATTTCAAACGGTGATGATTGATAATACACTGTACTTGGTGCCTGATTTAGATAAAATCGCACACCAATTGATTGATTTAGACAGCTAGCTTGCTCACTCATAATGAAGCTCTATATCAGTGTTTTTTCGATGGCTTGTTAATTATGCTTTGTCAGGCAGTAGCTGTCTATTCACATCATTAAGCAGCCGTTAGCGATAGAGGTGACACAATAATTTATGAACAATACCCGTTCAAACCTGACAAAGTGGTCGGCTACTAGTCGACTTTTTCATTGGATTAGCGCAATTTTATTGCTAATCACGTGGATGATGATGCTGTTGTATAACAACCTTGATAGCAAAGTCTACATTGGATTACATAAGGCTTTTGGGGTTAGCTTGTTGTTTTGGATGATAGCGCGAGTGATTAATCGCGTCTTTACGAAAGCGCCACCACCAGTAGTTATGCCAAAATGGCAAATGCTACTCTCGCAATTATCGCACTTTGCGCTATATGCACTACTAATTGCTATGCCAATAGCAGGACTGCTCATGTCTATTTATGGTGGTCGACCGGTTGATATTTTTGGTTTGTTTCAGATACCGGTATTTGTTACTCCAGATAGAGGTTTGGCACGACTTTATAATGACTGGCATACCGATATTATCTGGCCAATGATTATCGCCTTTACGCTTATACATATCGGCGCTGCTTTATATCATCAGTTTGTGAAGAAAGACAATTTAATAGGCCGTATAAAATAGCGAATTCTAGATAATAGAAAATATGTACACAAAAAAGCCCTAAGTAGGATACTTAGGGCTTTTCTTCATAAGCGATTAAAGTGTGTAGCTATCTATTGTATAGTCAATAGAATTATTTTTTATGTTCAGGTAAATTAATATTCATCTCTAGCACGTCTAAGCTGTCTTCAGAGCGATGATTGATATTGACATCATCAATCTGTACGCCATTGACATACTTATTAACCACTTCTAATATCTCACGTTTCATTTTTTCGATACGGTCTGCGGTCAAGCGATTGCTTAAGCGATTTTCGCTAGCAACAATAACTTTTAGACGCTCAGTTGCCATATTGGCGCTGCCTGAGTTACTGTTGTCATCCGTGCCGAATAGACTACTCCAAAATCCTTTTTTCTTACTCATTATTAACCCCCAAACCAGCGCTGTAATAGACTCTTTTTCTTCGCATCAATATGACGTAGCGGACGCTCTTCACCTAAGAAACGAGCGACAATATCGTCATAACACTGACCAGCAACAGAATCCGTATAATGAATCACTGGCTCACCGTGGTTAGATGCTTCAAGCACTGAATGGCTTTCGGGAACAACGCCAAGTAAAGGCACTTTCAAGATGTCGTTTGAGATAGTGTCAATATCCATCATCTCGTTAGCTGCTGCACGCTCTGCATTATAGCGGGTGATGATGAGATGCTCACGTACAGCCCCTTGGTTTTCAGCCACCTTTTTTGTCTGGCTTTGCAAAATACCAATGATGCGATCTGAGTCACGTACTGAAGAGATCTCAGGGTTAGTCACAATAATGGCTTCATCCGCATGATACATCGCTAGCTGAGCACCGCGTTCGATACCAGCAGGTGAGTCGCAAATGATATAGTCGAATTGCTTAGAAAGCTCTTCCATAACCTCTGCCACGCCTTCGTCTGTCAACGCGTCTTTATCACGCGTTTGGCTGGCAGGCAAGATGTATAGATTTTCTAGCTGCTTATCTTTGACAAGCGCTTGTGATAGGCGTGCATTACCATTGATAACGTCGACAAAATCATAAACAATTCGATTTTCGCAGCCCATAATCAAGTCTAGATTACGCAAGCCTACATCAAAATCGATAACAACTGTCTTATAGCCACGTAATGCTAAACCGGCGGCAAAAGACGCACTGGTCGTGGTTTTGCCCACACCGCCTTTACCCGAAGTGATTACAACAATCTTCGCCACAATGGCACACTCCTATGAATTAATGAGATTATTTATGAGTTGATGAGATAGTTATTATATAAAACAGCACATATATAAAGTAGCATATCTACTGGTTGTCCATATACCGTATATGTACTATCTGCGAGCGTAAGCCTAGCATAAATATAGCAAAACTTATAGTAAGTCACTATTAAAGCTTAAAAACTAAAGCCTAAAAAGGACTCGTATATAAAGCTAGCTTTGTTAGTCATATATAGACGACTGCAGTTGGGGTAAATAGTGGCAGAGCCACAGATTCATCATAGCGCAGTTTTGTTAAATAAACTTGCTACAATATGAATTAAGCCATGCATCTAACCATTTGGTGGTTATATGTACATTTGTGTCAGTAAGTATTTACGGTTTAACGCCTTTATTAATCTGAGATTCATCTATTATAGTAAACACCAGTCCTTGACCTTCCAAAAAACGTACCTCTACTGATTTATCAATCACATGCTCAGGCAGATTGTCGCGTAAGCAATAAGTACCTGCTACCGAAACAAGAGAAGGGTTAAATGTTTGGCAGAAGATACGCGCGTCTTTATCGCCAGTAGCACCTGCGACTAAGCGTCCTTGGGCGCGACCATATACATGTAAATTATTATCAGTGATTGCTTCTGCACCACTATTGACACTGTTGGTCAAAATCAAATCGCCGCCGACATGATTGAGGCTTTGTCCTGAGCGCAGCATTTGATCGTAGATCAGGCTGGTAATATGTTCAGCACTAATAAGTGTTTCTGCAGATTCTACAGATAAAGCCGCTTCAGTGGTTTCGCTCGTTTCAAGCGTTTGATTACCGTTTACTGAATCAGTGTTATCAGTAGCGGTTTTAGGCTCGCTATTACTATCAATAGCTGCCGTAGTCGTAGCAGCTACTTGGCTCAACTGAGTCGTGGCCTTTTTGCTGGGCAAAATGCGCTCAATACGCTTGCCATCTGCTGGGAATATCGCCAATCGTAATTCGCGTGCTTGGGCGTCAAGCAGACCTGTCACTACGCCGATAGGTTGTAAGCCCCAAGACCAAAGTAGCTCTATCAATGCCGATAAATCTTGCTCTACCTCACTATCAATCAATACTGGGATATGACTGGTCTTATTACTCAGCGTTGTTTGCAGTTGGGCTGTAATCGCAGCAAAATCATCAGTGCTAAACTGCAACCGTGAAAAGGTCAACATTTTGCCATAAAAAGCTAAGGCTGGCGTGGTTGTCGAGGCGAGGGCATGGTGGTTATTGTCTGAAATTGTCATAGTATAAATCCTCAAAAGATGGTCATGTTGCTGTATTCACGGTGCCGTTTTTTATTATCAGGTCGATATTTTAAAAATTCTATAAGTTAAGTATGTCTTTATTCTTCCATTGTTGTATTTTTAAATTTGATTCAAATTCTGACAAGCTCTCAGAGAAGACACGGGCTATAAGACTTTCAAGTGCAGTATTATTAGTATCAAGTTGGGCGACACCTTGCGAAATTGCCACCATTAGCGTATCGATACGTTCAGGGTCGAGCAAGCACTCATTGAGAGCATTGACGATATTTTCACCAATATTATGGCCGATATTTAATAATTGTCCTTCAATCAGTTTACCGGCTATTGGAATTAAGCGCAGCAAACGGTGCAGCTCTGGGGTATTCGCCAGTGCATTTTCGACTGCATTACCGATATCAATGGCGAGCATTTTGCCATTTTCTGAGTTGCTATTCAGGTTTTGCAATTTTGGTGCAAGCTCTTGGCGTAGTAAGGAGAGGAGCGCGGCTTCAATCTCATTGCGATTGCGATTAAAGGTCGCATCAATCAACGACTTTTGCATCTTAGGATCGGTCAATTGTTGCCGATAGTTATCAATCGTGGTCAAAACAACGCGATCTGACAGCTCTTCTAATAGTAAATTGATATAGAATTTAATCCGATTGATCCAAGGTTGCGGTAGGACTTGATAGCCGAGCTGGTGTAGGCGCCGCCCGATAACCACCGCTCGAAACAAGCGTAGCGCCCGTAGCTGTGGAAAGCAACCCAGCACTTCATACCAATGCACAAAGGGGAAAAAGAACCAGCGATAATATATCTTTTGTTTAATGGCAACTGCCCAGCGTAGCAGTAACTCAATCACTAAGAATATAGTAAAAAAGCCACCCGCAGTACGCAGTGAATCGTGTATCGTATTTTGATACCATAACACAGCATTACTAAGTGACAGCCAACCTGCGACATTAGCGCTAATAAAGTCACTCATCAAGATAGTATCAATACTAATCAGTAATAAATCGATACTGATCGCGACAATCATCACAATGTCATAAGTCAGCTTCAAGCGATTTGGCTGTGGGCGATTCGGTTGCGGTGATAGGGGTGATAGGCTATCTGATAATTCTGAGTATGCTGCTGGGGACTGATTGAGCGCTGACGTTGACTCTATAGGCGAGCTAGTAGTAGAAGAGGCGGGCACAGTCATACCTTATTAAATAGTAAGTGGCATCAGCAATGAATGGCTTTACGCCAATCACTACTAAATAAATAATGCGTTTTAATGGTTATTCACATTATCAATGAATAACATCAAAAAACAAGCCATCAACCATTATAATTTGATATTTTACAAATTATCTTTTTATACAAAATCAGTATTTTTAATTGCTTTGATTTTCAAGCTCAGGTGTTACATTAAATTCAGCTAACATCTCTGTAATACGCTGGTCTTTTTGCTGCCAAATTTGCTCTACCCAATCAAACATTTTTGCTTTGACAGTCTCGTCATTTTCATAACCACCATCTTGGATAGCAGCAAATAATGCGTTTGGCATCTTGATATGGCGAACATCGACGCCGAGGCGTTTGATATTACCTTTCCATAAATCGCCATAGGTTGGTACACCATCAGGATAAACAATGGTCATATCCAAAATACCATCAATATCATCACCTAGCGCATTTATAGCAAGTGATAAACCACCCGCCCGTGGTTTTAATAAATTTTTATAAGGTGAGTGCTGCTTATCACGTTTAGTGGGTGTAAAACGCGTACCTTCTAAATAGTTTAGCAAAGTAAATGGTTTGTTCTTTAATAGTGCGCAAGCGCGTTTTGCTTCTTCGATATCTTTGCCTTGCAGAGCCGGATTCTTGGCGATGGCTTCTTTAGAATGTCTACGCATCATGGGGAAATCTAAAAAGTAAAAGGCTTGACCAATAACAGGGATGTAGATCAGCTCAAACTTGGTAAAAAACCGCGTTAATGGCAAACGCTTTTCACTAATATATTGCACGATACTGGTATCGACCCATGATTGATGGTTACTAAGCAGCAAGTATTTACCATGCGTATGCACATCATCAGGCAGGCTAATGCGCCAGTCTTTATCCGGCAAAATATTATCAATTACAGCATTGTTGCTATTAATCCAATAATTAGTGACGCCAATCACTGTCTTATCTGCAATCTGTGAGCCAGTGATGGCTTTGGTGGCACCCATCAACCAGATAGGGATACCGGCAGCTATACTATTGGCCGTGATGACACCTGTGGCGGTCGCTAACGAGAGCGCTTTGCCCAGTTTAGGAGTACGCTTATGTATTTTTTGTATTGTGGAGTTAAATCGCATATCCAATCCCTTTATATTAGTTTTATGAATCTATTAAGCCTGTTTTTCTACAATCGCTGCTTCTAATATACCCACATAAGTCCAGTATTTCTACTTTCTACTCTAGCATTCAACTGTTTTTACGGTCATCGCTAGTCTCTGAAGGTCTATCAGAGCAAGATAGTGAAATATTGTTCTTATGAGGTATATTATCCATTTGCTATCCACTTTACGGCATGATTTTAGCAGAAAATAATCAGAGTGTACGAGTGTAAACATGACTTATAATAACAAATAATAATGATTTCTAGAGGATTGTCTGTAAACACTTATGCACTTCTCATACATAGATGTGACAAAATATTACACACAATTAGAATGGGATTGCCATAATAATAAAAGTGTAGATAGACAACTAAACGATGTTGCTAAGTGATATTTGTCATAAGCAATTTTCATAAAAAACACAACTTATCTATTATTTTATTTTAAAAATTATGAGGAAATATTATGCGTAATACATTAATGGTTGCAGCAATAGCATCAGGTTTGGCCCTTACTGGCTGTGCTACGGATCCTAACACTGGACAACAGCGTCTTAATAAATCTGCTATCGGCGCTCTAGCTGGTGCGGCAGGTGGTGCAGCTATCTCTAAAGCGACTGGCGGCGACAAGACTGGTCGTGATGCCGCTATTGGTGGGGTTCTGGGTGCTGGCGTTGGTTATTACATGGAGCGTCAAGCTAGACAGCTTGAGCAGCAAATGGCTGGTACTGGTGTAACAGTTACTCCAAATGCAAACGGTAACATTGATCTAGTCATGCCAGGCAACATCACTTTCTCATTCGATGACGCTACCCTTAATAATTCATTTAAACCAACGCTTGATAAGCTTGCATCAACGATGAACGAGTATAACCAAAACTCAGTAACCATCGCTGGTCATACTGATAGCAAAGGTTCTGATTCTTATAACATGAAATTATCACGTGACCGTGCTTATGCAGTAGCTAACTACCTAAGTGCACGCGGCGTATCATCTAGCCGTATCAACGTAGTCGCTTATGGTGAGTCTCGTCCAGTTGCTGATAACAGCAGTGAATATGGCCGTCAGCAAAACCGCCGTGTTGAGCTAACGGTTAATGCGCCAAATAGCGTTCGTTAATTATTATTAAATTGATAATATAAACATTTAGATAAAAAGGTTGGCGAAAGCTAGCCTTTTTTTTGATTAAATTTTGTCTACTCATTAGCAAATTATATTTGATAATAGTTATCAATAACATTATAATTCCCAATCATTCAACTGTTGGATACTTATATTCCGTTCGTATTTTATGACTGAATGGACGATTATTAACCAGCGTCTAGCGTAGTTAGCTTATGTGCGGTACTGCTAACAATGTTGAATATCTCTGTTATTTCCCTTTCTTTCTTATTTTAGTGCAGCCCTTCAAGGACATATATGAATATCACTACAGTGACAAGCCGTAAAATTTTACCGACCACTTTAGCTGCTGCACTGGCAGGGATATTAATGCTATCAGGTTGTAGCAAACAGTCTGATGAGACAGCTACAACGGATGCGCAAGCTGAAGTAAAAGAGACAGAGAATACAAATAGTAAAACCTTATCAGCAGCTGACCAAGCACATACGGATCGTTTACTTATTAGTTATGCTGATATGGCGCATGCTGCATACAAAGACTCTTTGGAAACCGCAAAGATTTTACAGACTGCGGTGAACACCTATGTAGAAACCCCAACACAAGCCAATTTGGATGCAGCAAAAGCCGCTTATAAAGCTGCGCGCCAGCCGTACTCGCAGACTGAAGTCTTCCGATTTGATGAAGGTTTTGTGACGGCCAATGATAAACGTGAGATTGGTAGCATTGATGGTTGGGAAGGACAGGTTAATGCTTGGCCACTAGATGAGGCATTGATTGACTACGTTACTGACGACTATGCAGGCGAGTACAACAGTAAAGACAATATCATCAATAGTGATAGCATTACGGTCGGTAGTATCAAACAAGATAGCAGTATCATCACCCCCGAGTTATTAGCTGAAATGAATGAGATCGGCGGTAGTGAAGCCAATGTGACAACTGGTTATCATGCGATTGAGTTTATGTTATGGGGTCAAGACACCAATGGCGTTGCTGAAGGTGCTGGTAATCGCCCAGTTAGCGACTACGTAACCACTGATGGTGAATGTACCAGTGGTGATAGCGCAAATACCGACGCGAGTATTTGTGAGCGCCGCGGTCAATATTTAAAAGCGGCCACTCAGCTGCTGGTCGACGACCTAACAGCGATGGAAGCGCAGTGGCAACCTGACAGTGAAAATACCTTACGTAGTGATATGATGGCGCGTAAAGACACGAATGGTCTGCGCCAAATCATGTATCAGATGGGGAGCTTAGCGCTGGGTGAGCTTGCTTCTGAGCGTATACAAGTGGCTTTTGTCACCGGTTCTACCGAAGATGAGCATGAGTGCTTTAGTGACTTGACCCATCTAAGCTACGCCAATAATGCCCGTGGTATTCAAAACGTCTTTAATGGTAGTTATAAAACAGTCGCTGGTAAAACGGTAGGCGGTTATGGAGTTAAAAACTACCTTGTCGATACGGGCAACAAAGAAGCTGCTGATAAGCTAGCTGCTGATTTTGCAAAGGTAGAAGCCACCTTTAATGTGATTGTCGAAAAAGGCGAAAAAGAGAATATCAAGGTTGATCAGATGATCGCGACGGTAGGACAAGCAAGTAAACATGGTATTTCTGCTGAGGAGCAAAATAAGCGCCGTGGTTGGATTGAAAGCAGCATTACCAGTTTACAAGAGCTGACGGCTGGTATTGAAAATGCAGCAAAAGCGGTTGGCATTGATAATCTAGACGCCGACGCAGGCTCACAGTTTTAAGTCATTATTGTTTTAAATTATCACTACTTAATATTATCAGATATATGTATTTATAATGCCTGATAAGTCGCTATAAGTTAATGAGAATTATTTTCATAAGAAAGTAAATTATGTATAATAAACACGTTGTCAATTTTGGTTGGCAGCGTGTTTTTTTATAGCGTATTAAAATAGCCGGATAGGTCAGTGCGCAGCTGTTACTTATCGACTAGAAGTGAAGAACTTTATAGCACGCGATTTTAATGGTTCTATACTAGAACTAAGGTACTCTCTATGACCATCACCAATGTCTTAAAAGTTAAACAATACGCCTCGTTTTACGCTTCTTTTATCCACAAAACTGCGCCATTAAAACTATCGTTAGGGATGCTATGCGCACTATCGATAAGTGCCTGTCAGCCGACTGATGATGTTGCTAATAATACGGCTGAAAGTGATAATAAAACTCAAAAAAACGCACAATCTCAGGCATTAACTTCTGAACGCGCGCAGACGATTGAGGCGCTGGCAGGCGTGCCTATGCAGCAGCTGGCAAACTTTGATCCGCAAGAGATTAAGCAAGGTGGTGATACTGGCATCAGTATTACAAGTAGCGAGAGTTACTCCAAACCTTCGTCAAACATCACCGCATCTCGTAAAGGCTCGTTCTTTATTGGCAATGCGTTTTTTCGACAACCGTGGGTGATTGCCCCTGCTAGTACGGATAGCCGTGATGGTCTTGGCGCATTATTTAACGTCGCTGCTTGTCAATCATGTCATGTAAAAGACGGTCGTGGTCACGCTCCTATGACTAGTGATGACGATGCAGACAGCTTGCTCATTCGTCTGGCCATGCCAGCGACCACCGATGAGCAGCGGCAGCAGTTGCAGGATTCGCTTATCGAGAAAGTCGTCCATCCTATGTATGGCGGTCAATTGCAAGATCGCGGTATTCAAGGCGTTCCAGCAGAAGCAAGAATTGCCGTCCAATGGACCGATAAGCCGGTCACTTTTGCTGATGGATATGTCGAAACATTGCGCGCACCGATCTTTAACTTAACCAATCCAGGTTATGGTCCATTTGATGGTGAACTCATGGTATCGCCGCGTATTGCTTTACCCATGATCGGGCTGGGGCTACTCGAACAAATACCTGATGCTGATATTAAAAAACAAGTGGCTAGCAATCATAAAAACAGCAGTGATATTAAAGGTAAATTCAATTTAGTCATGGATCCGCAAACGGGTAAAGTCGCATTAGGACGCTTTGGCTGGAAAGCAGGTCAAACCAAGCTGCTTACTCAAAACCAAAGTGCCTTTAATGAAGACATGGGATTAACCTCAAGTATTCGCCCTACAGAGTCGTGTATGCCGACGCAAAGCGCTTGTATGAATGCCGCAACTGGCGCTGATGAGCAAGGTAATGGTAAGCAACCGGTTGAAGTTAATGATGAAGTGGCAAAATTTGTAGAGTTTTATACACGTAATTTAGCGGTGCCGCATCGCCGTAATGCGGATGACAAGCTGGTATTAGCTGGCAAAAAGCGCTTTTATGATATGGGCTGTCAAAGCTGCCATACGCCAAGGTATCAGTTGCCAAAAACCGACGATGATCATATTGAGCAGCATGGACAAGTGATTTATCCTTATACAGATTTGCTGTTACATGACATGGGTGATGATCTTGCGGATCGTACAATCGCTGGCAAGCTACCGCCCAAAAACTTACAGGTTGAGTTTTTAGCCAACTCTTATGAATGGCGTACACCGGCATTATGGGGCATTGGTCTTGCCCAAACTGTTGATCCACAAGCGACATTTTTACATGATGGCCGCGCCCGTACACTGATGGAAGCGGTATTGTGGCATGGCGGAGAAGCTAAAAAACAACAGCAAAAAGTGCTAAAGCTCGATAAACAAGGGCGTACTGAATTGAACGCTTTTTTACAATCACTATAAAATCATTATGAATTTTGAACGAGCAAATAAACGACTGTTAACGACATTGTCTTCCAATTTAGATATGACGATTTAAATAATTATTCATAATGTTACCGAGAAACCTATGAGAATAAACCCTGCTTTAGCAATGGTGCTATCGGCATTAAGTGCCGGAATACTTATCAGCTGCGTTAAACCGGCTGATGAAAATAAAGCACCAGAGTCTGACAGCCAAAAGGTGGCGCAAGATAGCGCTGAACCCAAAACCAGTGAAAATACAGCCAGCAGTGATAACAATAGTGAGAAAAAAATTATCGCGGTAGATATCAGCGCTGATACTGAAAAAACTTACTTAACCCATGTGGCTAATGACATTGTTATTCCAGCGTATGCTGATGCGGCTAAACAGAGCGATTTGTTGCATGATTTGGCACAGAAGCATTGCCAGCAAGCGCCAGTAAGCGGTGATGAATTGCAAGCGCTGCGTGACCAATGGTTGGTATTAGCGCAAGCTTGGGCGAGTGCTGAGATGGTCAATTTCGGTCCTGCGACTGCCAGTATGAGCAATCTATATATTAATTATTATCCTGACGAACGCGGTCTGGTCCATAGCGGCGTTGCAGATCTGATTACTGCCAATCCCAAACTGACCGCTGAGCAGCTCGCGAACGAAAGCGCCATTGTCCAAGGTGTACCAGGATTAGAAGAAGCGTTATATGCTAATGACAGCTTGGACGCTGGTCAGTGCGCGTATGTGATGAGTGCGAGCAGCGCATTGAGCACACGCCTCAAAGATATTGAGAAAAACTGGCAGCAAAACTCAACCGATTTATTAGAAATTGATAAAACGGCGGAAAGCGACCAAGGGTTGAACCAATGGTTTAACTCTTTGCTATCATTGGTTGAGACCATGAAATCTAACGCCATCGATCAGCCGCTAGGTCTAACAGGTAAAGCTAAGGGTCATTTACCAGCTGCGACCGCAGGGCAAAGTCGCGCGATTATCAATGCTAAATTGGCGATATTGAATAAAACCATGACCGATCCGGTGCTTACTGCCATTTTGGGTAGTAATGATGAAAATGCAGTAGCTGATAATCTATCGACCGCACTTGCTGATACCACGACATTATTGGCACAAATGCCAGAAGATCTAGCCACTGCCGATAAAACCACGCAGCAAGAATTGTATGACAATCTTACGACCATTACTCGTATGATTAAACGCCAATTGATTCCGACACTTGGTATCCGTGTCGGCTTTAATAGTACCGATGGCGATTAAATAATGCCTACTATCGAAACTAAGACAGTAATGTCCATTACTGAAGATACTTGTCAATCGAATGAACTAAAAGCGCAGCAAGCAGACAAGTTATCAAACCATGAGTTACTGATAACGTCAGCACTGACAGCATTTGGTACGGTAATGGGTACAGCAGCGCTGCTTAGCATTCATCATCGCTATCGCAAGCAGCGTCAGCCTGATTCGAGCTGGCAAGATTATCTGACTGGTATCTGTTCGCAGTTGCACTTATTGCCGTCAATATCGAAGCCGCCGCTAATGCGTTTTAGCTCCGCCTGTCAGCAAGCGGCTTGTGCGTGGCAACAGGCTTATTGTCTACCCATTAATGATGAGCATACTAGTAATAATAGTCTTGGTACAAACGATTTTAGCGCAATGCATACCACGACCATGCTGGCGCGACCAGTTTGTTGGGTCAGTGGCGTCGCTGCTATGCCAAAAAATATCTCATTGATAAATGACGACAGTAATGATGAAAACGACTTTGGGGTAGTTGGTATCGATGCGGATAGAGAAATAGTTTGGCAAACCACCATGCCTGAACGTGTCCATGATATTGTCGTTCAGCCCATTTTGAACGATCAAGATAATAGTCTTAATAGTCGTCAAAGCTGTCAAAATCGTGACGTTGTAGTGATGGGTCGTCGTCCAAGTGAGAAATTCTGGGTGCTCGACACCGCAACAGGACAAGTAAGGTTTGCTATCAAAGCATCAGACCGCCGCCATTTTTATGGTCATGCTTGCTATAGTTTGGATGGCTCAACGTTATATGTGACCGAGAATGATACGCAAAGTTTAGATGGTAAGATCGGTGTTTATAATGCTCATGGAGATTATCAAAAAGTAGCAGAATTTGACTCGCACGGTATCGGTCCACATGAGCTGATAATGCATCCGGATGATGAGACCTTAGTTATTGCTAACGGTGGTATCAAGACCGAGCAAGCCTCACGCGAAGAGCTGAATCTTGACATTATGCTTCCATCATTGGTTTACCTAAATCGTCATGAAGGTAAGTTATTAGAACAAATTACTCCAGAGCATAATCAGATGAGCGTGCGCCATTTAGCCATGCATAATGATGGCACAGTGATGATTGGCATTCAGTTTCAAGGTGAAAAACATATCAATGTGTCATTGGTGCTCACTCATAAACGTGGCGATACAAGTTTTAAATCTTTGACGATGCCTGATAACCAGTGGCAACGCTTTCATCAATATATCGCCAGTGTAGCGGTTGATAGTGAGCGTAACCTATTATGTGTTACCACACCGATTGGCGGTTGTGCGGCAATTTTCGATCTAAATAGTCGTACGTTGATTAATGATGTCAGTCTGCCAGATTGTGCAGGCGCATCAGTGCTAGCTAATTCAGTGCCACCTAATAATGTAGGCAGCGATATTAACAATGATGTTAAGGATAAGGATAAGTGTAAGGAATCAGGCTTTATCGTTAGCGATGGGCAAGGTCAACTAACTAAATTGCACGTCGAGCATTTGGCAACAGTAGCATCGGCTGTTATAAATAAAGTTGAACGTATCGCTAAAGATAGCAAACGACATATGATGTCTTTTGATAACCATTTGCAAGCGCTTTGAGCATGAGCTTACTACCTGAACATCCTGTACATAGTATGTCTTTATTAGAGAGTGCTATTCAACGTTTGTCAGAGGCAGGTATTGAGTTACAGGTGACCAAAAAGCGCGTCAAGAATATTAATTTTCGCTTAAAGCCACACATATTGCTGGTGTCTGTCCCCAAGTTTATCAGCCCGATGCAAATGGCACAGTCTATTGCTAAGCGAGTGCCATGGGCCATAGAAAACCATAAGCAAGTTTTAGAACAATACAAGCGTAAGCAAAGCACCTCGTCCGAATCTTCAATTGCTGATAGCCCACTTTTATTGTGGGGTATAGCGCAGCCGTTCACTTTGAACCACGATGAAAAAATTGCCTACTATCGGCAACAGCTCTCCGAAGTAATGCCTTCATTATTTGATAAATGGCAACCAATTGTCGGTGCAACAGCCAATGAGATACGCCTAAAAAAAATGCATACGCGCTGGGGCAGTTGTAATACCCGTGCGCGCCGAATTTGGTTATCTGTTTATTTGCCTGCTTATCCTATTGAATGTACCGAATATGTCATTGTCCATGAGCTGTGCCATTTACATCATGCCAATCATAGTGCTGCGTTCTGGCAAACAGTTGCAACAGCGATGCCCGATTATCAGCATTGGCATAATATGCTGGCCGGTAAAACAGGGCAATTAGATTAAAGGCTTCAGCTAAATAATATCCATAATCGCATTAAGACTGCTATGATGATTAATAACGATACAAATCATGTCGTTTAAATAAACGTATTATCTATCATATATACAGGGATGTCATATGGAAAACGTTAATCAAGCAGAATTTTGGCAGCAGCGTTATGAGCAAGACAGTATTGGCTGGGATATGGGTCAGGTATCACCACCGCTAAAGGCTTATATCGACCAGCTACCTGAATCGGCTAAAAATCAGGCCATTTTAGTGCCGGGTGCAGGTAATGCTTATGAAGTTGGATACTTGCATGAGCAAGGATTTACCAATGTTACCTTGGTTGATTTTGCGCCTGCGCCGATTCAGGCATTTGCTGAGCGTTATCCTGATTTTCCAGCTGAGCAGTTAATCTGCTCGGATTTTTTTAATTTATCTCCTGAGCAATACCAGTTTGATTGGGTACTTGAGCAGACGTTTTTTTGTGCGATAAATCCTGCGCGCCGAGATGAGTACATCCAGCACATGGCAACGTTGCTTAAAGCTAAAGGTAAGCTAGTTGGTTTGCTATTTGATAAGGATTTTGGACGACAGGAACCACCATTTGGCGGTACAAGAGAGGAATATCAGCAGCGTTTTGCGACTCATTTTGACATTGAAATCATGGAGCCAAGCTATAACTCACACCCAGCACGTCAAGGCAGTGAGTTGTTTATTAAGATGCACGTAAAACAGTAATCTCATGCTTAATATTGTCTCGAGCTTGCTGTTCTAAACGTGAATGATAGTAATCAGTCAGATAAAGTGTTGGATGCGTTAATAGTTTCTCCAATACCGCAATGCGCCCAACGAGGTAATTTTCTTTTGCTACATGTGCATATTCTTGACGGACGGCTTGCGCGTACTGATCATAATCAGACCAAGGCGCACCTAAAATACTTAAGTCCATATCTAATAAATAAGCCGCATCACTGTTTTTATCCTCACCTGCTAACTCATTAAGTTGATGAGTGGCAGTCATCATAATAAGCGTGTAGATATATTGGCATTGCTCATCACTCAGATAGTAACTTAACGCTGCTAGCGCATATTCTGCACTTTTTAACTCGTTATCTGAGCGCGTTGGCTCATATATTACGTCATGATAATAGAGTGCCAAGGCGATAATATGTGGCTCGTGAAGAGCGTTTTTGATCTGCTCAAACTGTCCAAATAATTGCTGGATATGCTTTAGAGTATGGTAAGCACGCTGCGACTCGTTATAACGAATCGTGATATCCTGCCAGAGCACTTTTACTTCTGCTGGCGTAATATTACTATTAAGAGTAAGAGCAGATAAATGCGTCGTAAAACGATTGCCTAGCTCAGCATTTATTTGCGAAAGCTCGTCCATATTTAACCTGTATTTTTATGAATAACTGTCATTTATCATGTCTTTCGATAGTACTCAATACCACTCAATGCCACGTTAATCAATACCACATCAGTTTTTATCAGTAGCATCTTCAAACGCTTGCTTAAATAGCTTACCAAGCAAATTGACATCATCAACGCGGGCATAATTCAGACGAGTGACAAAGGCAATATGACGATGCGGACCTTTCTCTGCCAGTGGTACTGCGACCGCGTTTTGGTTTTGTAGATGCAATTGATCGAGCGCCATTTCCGGCACCAAGGTCGTGCCCATGTTAGCAAGTGCCATTTGGATTAAGGTATTTAAGCTGGCATCCGAAAAGCTGGATTTCATCTGTGCACGGTCAAAGTGACAGACGGATAGCGTCTGATCAGTCAGGCAGTGTCCTTCGCCAAGTAACATGAGATTGGCAGTGGCTAGCTCATCGGCATTGATGGTTTTAAGTTTGGCGTGGACATCGTCTTTAGGGAATACGGCAAAGAAATCTTCTGCCCAAAACTCAAAGCTATGCAAGCCATCTACCGCATAAGGTAGCGCAATGATAGCCGTATCAATATGACCATAACGCACTTGTTCAAGCAAGCGCTCGGTTTGTTGCTCGACGATGGTCATACGGAATTCTGGATAGTGCGCTCGTAGTGCAGGCAACACTTTAGGAAGTAAATAAGGGGCAATCGTTGGAATAATACCAACGGTCATAGGATAAGCTAGTGGCGACTGATGGCTGTGCGCGCGCGTGGTTAAATCATTGACTTCCGAAAACACGCGCTGCGCCCGCACCAAGATATCTTCACCGATAGGAGTAATCAGTACTTGCTTGTTGTTACGCTCAAAAATCTGCGTATCCAGTTGCTTTTCTAACTCTGCGATACCAAGACTTAGTGCTGATTGTGAGATATTACAGTCTTCCGCTGCACGTTTAAAATGACGGTGTTTAGCGACTGCTAAGGCAAACTCAAGTTGACGTAAGGTAATCATAAAACCTCTCTATTAATAGCTGTTTAAGGCAATTGGTTGTGCTTATTTATTTTGTGCATTTATCCAATGAGATGTAGTTACTTACGCATAGTGCACTGATGATAAAAAGCAGAGAGAATAGTTTAACAAGTTTAATAAAACAAAACATCACATTAAAAACTTTTAACTGGATTAACCATAGAATTCGCGTATAGTTTGTCAGGTAGCCCAGATAATTAAAGGCTTAACTGAAACAATCATGTAAATAAATTTCAATTAACTTAACTATAAAGGAGCCACTCATGGCGTCTATTATCAATCAAGAAATCCCAGAATTTTCAGCTGATGCATATGTAAATGGTGAGTTCAAAACCATCACTTCAGAAGACGTAAAAGGCAACTGGGCGATTTTCCTATTTTACCCAGCTGATTTTACTTTTGTTTGCCCAACTGAACTTGAAGACATGGCCGCTCATTATGACGAGCTAAAAGGTTTAGGCGTAGAAGTGTACTCAGTATCAACTGATACCCATTTCACCCATAAAGCATGGCATGATTCTTCAGAAGCAATTGGTAAAGTTACTTACCCAATGATTGGCGATCCTACTGGTCGCATCACTCGTGGCTTTAACGTCATGATTGAAGAAGCTGGTCTTGCTGAGCGCGGTACATTCCTAGTAGACCCAGACGGCTTGATTCAAGTTGCTGAGATTCATGCTGGCGGTATCGGCCGTAGTGCAAAAGACATGTTACGTAAAGTGAAAGCAGCACAATACGTTCGTGAAAACGACGGCGAAGTTTGCCCAGCAGCTTGGGAAGCTGGTCAAGAAACGCTAAAACCAAGTCTTGATCTAGTAGGTAAGATCTAAGCAATTATTGATTAGATTAAGATTTTAGTACTATTAAAAGCAGTAGTTACTGATTGGTCGTACTAAATCAAGCTTCAACAAAAGACCCCATTAACTTATGCTAATGGGGTCTTTTTATATGTATGAGTTTTTATTATACGTATACATTTACAACGTTAAATATTTAGGCATGAGATTGTAATTTGTTTTTATCAATTATTTTATAAATCTCATCTTTTAAATACAATTTTCGCCGCTTCATTTGCTCAATTTCTTCGTCGCGACTGGCGTGCGTAATGACATCTTTCTCAAGCTGATTGATTTGTTGATCCAGCTGAGTATGTTCATCAAAAATAGTCGCAAAGTGGCTGTCTTTCTGCTTAAGCTCAGCAATAATTTCTTTGTTATCTTGCCATGTATCAGTCTTTCTCATGTTGTCATCCTTGTTATGAAGCGCAAGCTTGCAATGAGTATTCGCGCATTTTAGTTAAGATTGCTGTGATGAATTTCTATGATTTTGAGACCTAGATTTTGTTAAGTTTTATCGCTATTTGACTCAATAGCGATAAAACTTAACACAAGCAGATATGACTTTTAATGAACACGCTTAAAAGCGAATCTGCCATAAGACTAATAGGATTTTTTCCTATTGGCGTCACTCGATTGTAGCTAAAAAAATTCCTAGATACTATGACTATCATTGATTATTATTTATCAGTAGTTTTAAAATTAAATAAAAATAATGTTTTATGATTTGTTTTATAAAACTTAAAGTTTGAGTTTTTCAGCTTGCCCAGAACGGCCAAACCTTTGATAATAGACGTATCAAAGGGCATCAGCCGCACGATTAATAATATTATTGGCACGTGACCTTCTCAAATTTAAAGACGCAGCACAGTTGCTGACGTTACATATTCAATAATAATGGGGAACAAACATGATAGATAAAAGCTTATTAGACGCAGTCAAAAGTTATAGTGAAAATATGACCCGCCCAATTACCTTTGTATTGGGTAGTGGCGAACATAGCAAGCGTGCTGAGTTGATTGATTTTTTGACTAAAATTGCAGGTACTACAGATAAAATAAATTTTGATAGTGCAGCGACCGATGACAGCTTACCAAGTCCGATTAGTTTTGCGGTTCGTAGTCATATTGATGGCGGATTGACCGACACTGGTATCGTCTTTAGTGGTATCCCGGGCGGTCATGAATTTACATCGCTCATATTGGCAATCTTGCAAGCGGGCGGTCACACGCTGAAACTAGATGACGGTATTCAAAAACTCATCAAGCGTTTTAATAAACCGCTACAGTTCCAAACTTACGTGTCGTTGTCTTGCCACAGCTGCCCAGAAGTCGTACAAGCGCTGAACCAATTCGCGCTACTAAATGATGACATCAGCAATGAGATGATCGATGGCGCATTGTTCCAAGAGCAAGTAGAAGCCAATAACATCCAAGGCGTACCAGCAGTATTTTTAAACGGTAAGCCGTTTGCTAATGGTCTGATTGACACGGCTAAATTGATTGAGAAGTTGCAAGAGCAGTTCCCTGATTTATTAGCAGAAGCTGACGATGACGCTGAGCAGTTAGAGCAGCAAGATGTGACGATTATTGGCGCTGGTCCTGCAGGTATTGCGGCTGCTATTTATACTGCGCGTAAAGGTTTAAAAGTGACCATGGTTGCTGACCGTATTGGTGGTCAGGTAAAAGATACCCAAGATATCGAAAACTTGATTTCTGTGCCTTTAACGACAGGTGGCGAGCTATCTGCAAACTTTGAAAAGCATTTGCGTGAATATAATATTACGCTTAAAGAGCACGTCAGTGTCAAAGAGATTGGTGAGACTGCTGATGAAAATTACAGCATTCATCTAAATACTGGTGAGACATTTGAGACGCGCAGCATTATCTTAGCGACTGGTGCTCAGTGGCGTAAGCTTGGTGTCCCTGGTGAAGAAGAAAACATTGGTAAAGGCGTGGCGTTCTGTGCTCACTGTGACGGTCCGTTCTTTAAAGGCAAAGACATCTCGGTGATCGGTGGCGGTAACTCAGGTATAGAGGCCGCAATTGACTTAGCCGGTATCGTGAAGCATGTGACGGTATTCGAGTTTGCTGATGAGCTAAAAGCGGATCAAGTATTGATTAATAAAGCCAAAGAAAAGGCAAATATTGATATCATCACTAGTGCAGCCACTCAAGAGATTAAAGCGACTGATGGTAAAGTGACTTCTATCGTTTATCAAGATCGCAATAGCAGTGAGAATAAAGAGCTTGATGTTTCGGCTGTTTTTGTTCAAATTGGCTTGGTGCCAAACACTGAATTCGTCAAAGGCTTTGTCGATTTAAACCGCTTTGGCGAGATTGAGATTGATGAGCGCTGCCGTACCGATCGCAAAGGTATCTTTGCTTGTGGTGACGTGACTACTGTACCATTTAAGCAAATTAATATCGCGATGGGTGAAGGTTCAAAAGCAGCACTATCAGCGTTTGAATACTTGGTTATGCAGTAAGGTTATTCTAATTCAATAAATTTTTTTAGCAATTATAAAAAAGCCACCTCATTTTTGAGGTGGCTTTTTTATAATTGCTACAAATTTATTGAAAGGCTAAATCTTATATAGTTGATTCACTTTAAAACCGATACGAGTGCTACTGGAGTAAATTTTTCGCAGCCTCTGTCACGCTTGCGAACAGCAAGCAAGAAAAATTTATAACAGTAGCACGTGGCTATTTACTTTATTAAAATCGTATCGATTTTATGTAGAACTGCCTATATCACTTAATTACTTGGGACGCTGAATTTCTTGGTTAAGGTTCTTCCAATGTCTCTTAATTTGAGAATTAATCTTGCTATGTTTTGACATTATCTTATGAGCATTTTTAGCGTAAGTGATGTAATTACCCCAGTTTGTTATATATTTATCAGGCTGCCATTGATTTGTTGTACCATTGACTCGTTTGTATTTTATATAACGTTTTGATCCAATGTATGAATATCTTTTATACAATCTTTTTCTGAAAATCTCACCTCTAGTACTGTTATTAATAGTGTTGCTATAAAATTTGCTTCTTCGAACACCTTTTTTCATTTTTCGATAATATTTAGCTAAAGAGCTGGTCTTTAGATAAACGTTTTCACCATCAAAACTAAAACCAAGGTACTCAAAGTTTCTGTTGATACTGTACTGGGTTAGTTTGTTATTGAATTCCTGCTTACAAACTAGTCTGTGATTATCGTATGTAAAGTGAAAAATCTGTGTTTTATCTTCATGAATATCAAGTATGATATCTTTAGTTTGATCTTTAAAAAGCTGAATAATTTCTGTTTTGTAGTGTATTGGACATATAACAACCATATCATCAGAGTAGCGTCGATAGATTCCGTCCATGCTAGATATTTTTTTATGAATGATTTCATCAAAATCTAACATATAGATATTTGCTAACGTAGCACTAATAGCAGAGCCTTGACAAATTCCAGAAGACCTCAGTTTACCTTCAATATGCTTATTCGAGCGAATAAGACCTTTTTTTCGAATAGTGTGTATATCTTTCATAGGACAGTAAGCTATGGCCTTTTTATTATATAGATGCTCAATGCGTTCGACTGATTTAAAGGCAGATTTACCATCATTTTTTCTTACTAGTATTTTGTTGCTAAATAAGTTAAATATATGCTGTTCTTCGACGTAAGCGAATTTTGTTATGTTCCTAAATACGTTGTAGTGATCTTCCGGTAGGCTCTCTTTTCCAATCACCTCGCACCATCTTTTTTTTAAAAGACTATGGTCAAGGCTAGGAAAAAAATTCTTAATATCAAAAGTAATAGCGATGAGTTCTTTATCATTAACTGAATGGTTCTTAATATAACTAAAAACCTCATCTGCAAAATGAATATTATTTTTTGAGCCTATTTGTTCCGAATTTAACAAAATATTTCTATAAGCAGTCACCACATCTGTTAGGCCACGTGCTTCTAATATAGTCTCATAATCTTCATGTAATAAATAAGAGTAATAGGCGTAAATATTTGAATCTAAATGATTAGCGTAATATATATCTCGATTTTTAGCTCCACAATTTACTCGTTTGCCATTGTTTTTTAGCTTGCCGTAAGAATTATATTCTTTGCGATATCGGCTAGTGGAGATAACTTTGTGGATAAAAGGAGTAAAGCTATGAACAGCAACTTTTTCTTCATTTTTAATATATGAAATGGTTGCGTTATGGTTAGTAGAAGGAATGCCGATATGTGGGTATTGCTTAGGTTTATACCAAATATCCTGTTCAGTTTTCTTTGGCATATTATTGAGAGTCAGTTGAAAGAGCAAAGGATGACGGGGTTAGCATTTTGCGCATATAGCGAATAATAAAAGTTGTTTTAGCCGTTACCATTAAAAGTAACACCCCTATTGTTTTTGGAAATTATAATAATAATAATAATTAACTTAAGGATTCATATCTCTATGTTCTCAGTAACTATATTACAAATCATATATCTCATCTTTCGCTTGACAGTGCCAACCGATGATGGTATAGATTTAACTAAACTAGCTATCTAGTTAGCAACACTCGATTAAGACAAAAGTGCTTCGATTTAAAATCAAACTTAAATTATTTGCTTCATCCCTTACTATCTAAATTTACCATATTCTCACTCGGCTGTACATTGACTTTGCCTAAATTAATTTGAAAGATGATTTTAGTAAAAACAACATGAGCATATTTAATTTTTTCAAATTATTGGTTGTATTTTTTTAAGATAATTATAGTAAAGGACTTCCACCAAAAATCTGGATAAGCATGATTTACAGTCAATAATAATTATGTCTAGGTCACTGTTAAATTCCTAGCATATTAATCTGTTTAGCTGTGTCATCGCTTATCACTAATAAAGAAGCTATCTAAAACTAGTTCTTATTCCTAATCAGAAAAATAATTGGCAGTGCAATTACATACATTAGCACGCCATATACGGCAGCGGGTAGGGCGATGGCTGGCAGAGTACTGACACCCATGATGATAGGTGCCAAGGTAATCGCGGTCGTACTGTTTTGAATACTGGTTTCTATAGATATCGTTTTTGTATCGAACCAGCTAAGCTGCATTGCTTTAGAGGTCAAAATACTTAACGCAAATAAAGTCACAATGATAAATACAAGCTCAAGCCCAATAGATGCCAATTGTTCTTGTAATAATTGCCAGTTAGACGCAATGGCAGCAAAGACAATCAAGACAAAAAAGACGCTAGCTAAGCCATTCAAGATGCCACTTCTACGTACCATAAAGTCAGTGAACTTATAGCGCGCGAGCATACCTATCGTCACAGGTAAGGTGGTCAATAAAAACATCACTAAGCCAATTTTTACCGCGCTGATAGAGCCCGCTTGATCTTGCATAAAGTGATTAAAAGCTAGCGTGATTAATATGGGCAAAGTCACTACTGACAATAGACTTACCACACCAGTGAGCGCGACGGACAGCGCCACATTGCCTTTGGCATAGTAAGTAAGCATATTACTGGTCACGCCGCCTGGGCAAAAACTGATTAGCATAATACCAAAGGCGATAGTCGGTGGTGGCGACATTACTAGGACGACTGCTAAAGCAACCAAAGGTACAAAAATAACTTGGTTAACCAAGCCGACGATAAACGCTTTGGGGTGTTTAGCGATAACCTTAAAGTCTTTAGGTTTCAGCCCTGTACCTAAGGTAAACATAATGTAGGCAAGTGCTAAAGGCAGTAGAGCCAATACGTTATTACTCATGAAACATTCCTTGTAAAATTAAAGGTCATATTTGAATGACTTTTTTAATAACCCACATTCCTTGTGGTGGTAACATTTTTAGCAGCATTTGAAACTACTGTAGTTTCAAATACTAAAGCTTCAAACACTATAGCCGCAAAAACTATAAAAGCCCATATATCGATATGGGCTCATCAGTTTAATAGCTTAAATCATTAGTAATTTAATGAGGCGATTATTTGACGTCTTTATTTGACATCTCAGTCGTCTAATAAATCCATGCGCTTTGCCGCTTCATAAATACCTGTTGAGCGATTACCGGTGCGGCAAAATATTAGCATTGGCTGCTCGGCTTGATTAAAAAAGTCAGCAAATTCTTCGACGTGATTTTGATTAAGATCACTGCCAGCAAAGGACACTTCTTTATAGGCAAGACCTGCCTTTTCAGCAGCAGCAGCAATATCAGCACTGGTCGGCTGATTGGGCTCTTCACCATCTGGACGGTTATTAATGATGGTTTTAAAACCATTTTCGGCGATCATTGGTACTTGGTCAGGGGTGATTTGTCCGGTAATGCTAACTTGATGGCTCATAAGAGCTCCTTTTATTTTTTATAGTAGATATGAGTTGTTTGGCATGAAAATACAGAGTCTCAGCCTAAGCTTAATAAATAGTTTTCTAAAGATGAGGTATGTAAACGCTATCGTATTTTTTATAGCCAGTTTTATAGCAGCCCTTGCATCAATGCACTTTGATAAAGCAGCTTGGCGCGCGCACCCGTCCCACAAAACATAAGGATGGGTTTAGGCATTGAACGGTAAAAGGCAGCAAACTGCTCGACAGTTGCCATGCTCAGGCGTTCATCGTCAAAGGGCAGATGATGATAGGTCAAGTTGGCTTTTGCGGTAGCACGCGCTAAGTCGCAGCTATTTGGCTGCGTCTCTGTTTCAGCATCAGGGCGAATATTGAGCACAGAACAGTAGCCAAGCTCCGCAATCTTAATACATTGGCTTGGATAGATTTGCTTATAAATGGTTAAGTCATCGGTCATAAGTAAGTTCGGTCACATATATGGAAAGGCACTAGGAAATAGAGCGTTATAGATAAGTGTATTTTCTAAAGGCTATAATACCTAAAGGCTGTAGTTTTTAAACACTATAATAATTTAGCATAACACAGCTTTTATCACATCTATAGGTTGTCACAGACAATAATTATTATTAACTTAATAATATAGAGGTCGCGGCGTTGTTAAACGTCTTTTAATGCATTTACCGCATCCATGGTACTTAGGTAAACCTGCCCTGATAGCTTGGTAATGACGGGAGTATGCCCAATAATATCCATCACGGGCCCTTTGATAAAGCTAAAACTTAAATGCTTATTTTGGTTTAAAAGCTCCTGATTTAGGCTAATGAGCATCTCTTGTCCGGTAAAATCAATGTGATTGACCGCTGACATGATAAGAATAATCTCATGAGCTTTTGGATACTGCTGGGTAGCTTGTATCACACGGCGATGTACCGATTCACTATTACCAAAAAATAAGCTCTCATCAATACGTAGCATCAATAAATTATTGAAGGTCACCACATCATGACGATTGATATTACGAAAATGCCCCGTACCTGCCAGTTGACCGACAATGGCAACGTGCGGTTGGCTCGATTGCCAAATTAAGCTGGCAAAAGACACCATTAAGCCAATAATTAGTCCTGTATTTAGCCCAAATATCAGCACACCCGTAAATGCCGCCATAAAGCTGGCGGCATCTAAACGGTCACGCTGCCATGCAGACTTTAAGGTTGCTATATCAATGAGGCCGATGATAGCAGCCATGATGGTCGCGCCTAAAATGGCATAGGGTAGTGGGGCAAGTAAATTGCCAAATGCTATCAAAGCGGCAATCATTACCAGCACGGTTACTAAACTAGCGAGGGGTGTTTTTGCCCCTGAATCGACATTGATAGCCGTACGTGAAAAGCCACCAGCGATAGGGAAACTTTGGAAGAACCCGCCGGCGATGTTAGCAAGCCCTAGTCCGGTTAGCTCACGGTTAGCGTCGAATGTCTCATTACGCAGACGCGCATAAGTACTGGCAACTGAGCTACTTGATACAAAAGCAATCAGCGCCATCAGTCCTGCTGTAGGCAACAAATTAAGGACTTCAGGGAAGTCTGGCACATAAGGAAAGGTAAAACTTGGTAGTCCTTGCGGAATACTACCGATGGTCGCCACGCCATTGGTTGTCCAATGCAAGCCCGTACTAAGGACAATAGCAATGCCGAGCAGAATAAGAGGAAATAGGCGCTCTGCCCATTTAGCATAAGAGGAGGATAACCAAGACTTCCATACCCACTTGCTACCGTAGCGGTTCATAACCATAAGCGTGAAGGCAATCATCCCGATGACTAACGTCAATGGATGCAACTGACTGGCATACATCTGCATGCTAGATAAATAACCTATCAAGCCATTTCCAGCGATAGGTATACCGGTCAAATACTTAAGCTGACTAATAAAAATGAGCACCGCTGCACCGCTGATAAAGCCAGCCGATACGCCACGGCTAATGAACTGCATAATCCAGCCCAATTTGAGCTGTCCTGCAAGCCACAAAATAGCGCCCAACATCAATGCCAGCAGACCTGCCATCAATACGTACTGTTCAGCGCCTTTATCCGCGTAGGGGTGCAGGGCGCTAGCAGTCATAATAGCAGTAACGGCGGCTGGTCCAACTGCTTGTACATTACTAGAGCCTAGCCACGCATAAACGGCGACTGGCACTATAGCCGCATATAAGCCATAAACCGGTGGTAGCCCTGCTAATACTGCATAGCCTAAGCTTTGCGGAATAACAAGCACGCCCACCACCAGTCCTGCGATGATGTCAGCCGGTAGAGCCGACATCCGGTAGTGGCGCAACCAAGCAGGAATCAGACGAGCGGCGATAGAAGGCATAGCAATACATCATCACAATAAAGAAAGTTAATTAACAGCGACCATTAAGCTAACAAGCTATGCGTCGGTCTGATTACAGAAGCGCTGATACAGTAGTTGTAAGACGGCTAAAGCATCATCACTGGCGATACTGTAATAGATTTGTTTGCCGTCGCGGCGTGTAGAGACCAGCTCATCCTTACGTAGGATACCCAGCTGCTGCGATAGGCTTGGCTGACCAACTCCGACCAAGTGCTCAAGCTCACTGACGCAGTATTCCCCTTGAGTCAGCTGACATAAGAGTAATAAGCGATCAGGGTGCGATAAAGACTTCAATAGTCGGCTGGCTTGCAATGAGGCTTGTTGCATTTTTTTAGCAAGGTCATTGGGGGCAAAGCCTACTACGCTGGGGGACATATTGTCGCTAGTGTTGGTAGCAGCTGTGCTCGATGCTAAAGTAGAAGTAGTCAGAGCGAGCTCCTTATATAAAATATAAATAGAAAGTGCAGAGTTTATAGATAAGATCTGGTTATAGACAGTTAATTATCAATGATAGCGCAAGTGATAGTAAGTTATCGTTATTTACATTATATAAATTGTTAAATTGTTTGATAGTTGCTATATTGGTCTTAATAAATAGCAAATACGTCTATTCATATACTACAAATATCTATCTATTATACGTAAGAATTCAGTGAAAATTAAAACATTCATATAAAAGTAAAGAGGTAGCCATGCAAGTTCATTCTTTCTTACATAGCGACACAGAAACTTATACTCACGTACTCGCAGACGTTCAGCAGCAAGTATGTGCCATTATCGATCCAGTACTGGATTTTGATGCAAAGTCAGGGCGTACTGCCACTACTAGCGTCGACGAAGTCATCGCGTTTGTCAATGATCATGGTTGGGAGCTGGTTTATATTATAGAAACCCATGCCCATGCCGACCATATATCAGGTGCTATACACGTAAAAGAGGCACTCGGCGGACAATTGGTGATCGGTCAACACATCACTGAAGTACAAAAAATATTTAAGCAGATTTTTAACTTTGATAGCAGCTTTCGTACCGATGCCAGTCAATTTGACATTTT
>NZ_NEXU01000037.1:0-8196 GCF_002224105.1 Psychrobacter sp. DAB_AL32B
TACAATGATGTATCTGTGCCATGATTATCCAAGTAAGGGGCGTAAGCATTGTCCAACTACAACGGTCGCGGCGCAAAAGCTCAGTAATATTCATGTAAAAGACGGTATCAATGAAGCAGAGTTTGTTGAGATGCGTGAGCGCCGTGATGCCAACCTTGAGATGCCACGGCTGATTATTCCAGCAGTACAAGTCAATATTGATGCTGGCCACTTCCCGAAACCTGAGGACAATGGTACGCGTTATCTAAAAGTACCTATCAACGTATTAGGATAGTATTTACTAATTAAATAAATACCAATAGCAAATTGAAAGTTTTGCACGAAAACCATTCATTATAACGCTAGTTCTTTATGAAACATAATTGGCTTGTTGATAGTTTATTGATCAATATTATTGTTACTTTCTCTATTAAGGAATCAATCATGAATATTAATATTGGTAGTACCGATAGAATGCTGCGTGTTATTGCCGGTATCATTATTATTGCAGTGGGTGTTTATTATCAAAGCTGGTGGGGTGTTGTCGGTTTGGTGCCGCTACTAACTGGTTTGTTCCGTTTTTGTCCGCTATATAAAATGCTTGGTACTAATACTTGTAAGCTTTAACCTCTATAAACTTCAAGCGTTTTAATGTTAAAGTAATAAAAAAGCCAATAGTGCAAAGTGCTGTTAGTTTTTTCATAATATATACGAGCAGCATAGGAGTCACAATATGAGTGAAGACCAACAAGCGTATCATGTCGTCTGCCCACATTGCCAAGCGACCAATCGCGTACCCGCTGCACGGCTTAGTGCTGCGCCCAATTGTGGTAAGTGCAGTAAGCCTTTATTGACTGGAACTCCGCATGAACTGAACGCGCAAACGGTTAATAAGGTCATTCAAAAAAACGACGTACTGACCATCGTAGACTTTTGGGCAAGTTGGTGTCAGCCTTGCCTTATGATGGCGCCAGAGTTCAAGACAGCTGCCAGTCAGCTACCACAAGTCGTCTTTGCTAAAGTACAAACCGATAAATATGAGCAAGCGGCGGCACCTTATAATATTCGTAGCTTACCAACGATGGTCGCCTTTAGAAACGGTAAAGAAGTCGCGCGGCAGTCGGGTGCATTACCGAGTAACCAAATCGTACAATGGGTGCGGAGCTTGAAGTAGTTTTGGTTGATAGAAGTGTCTTTTAAGAAAACTTAATTTACTTAGAGTAAGTCATAAAAAAGCCAATACGTTTATCGCGTATTGGCTTTTTTTTAAGCTGAAATCTTAAGGAGTAAGCCAGTTTTAATATCGGCTTACTCACCATAGATTTTAATACCATTGGCAAAGCTACAACGCTGAATACGCGCTGATTGAATAATCGCATCACGTTCGCCGTATAGGCGCGATAACTTAGCATCGCGGGCTTTAGTATTGTTGCTTTGACCAACGCCAAAGCTTATATTAGGCGAGATACCCCAACGGCCTGCAGATACCCCGACACCGACACCTGATGCGGATAAGCTTGATTGCTCGTTACGTGCAGCGTTCACATAATTATTGACACGGATGTACTCTTGATTAAGTGCTTGGCAATCATAACTTTGATACGTGCTTGGCGGTACGTATTGCGGGGTAATATTGCCTGTAGAGGCACAGCCTGAGAGACCAAAAACGCCAGCGGCTGCCAGTAGGGTTGCTGTAGTAAGAGTTTTCATAATGGCTCCATTAGGCTAAGTTGTGGTATTTACATTTACTTAAGATAGCAAAAATAACGTGATTAAGATATTGAAAAATATAGCGATTATTAAATGTTTAACAACTTTATCAACATATCTATTTATGCCTATCTCATCTTAAACTTATTATTAAAATAAGTTGCCCGGTTTACTAAAGGCCAGTATCACAATGCCCACATATGCCGCACCAGCAATAAGAATACCGGTTTTTCTTTGGCTAGGTGTTGCATTATTATTAAAGGCTTTGATACTGGCACTGATAGCAGCTACAAGTAAGATCACTTTTGCAAATACCCACTGTACGGGAGCATTGGCACTTATCAATTGCACCAGCATCCCAGCTCCTGAAAGAATGATGACGGCGTAGATGATATGCGAAGATATTTTAACCATGAACGGCGCTTGCTTGTTTGAGCTTAATGCCAGATAGCTCTGATATAAAAACAGCGCAATCAACAGTACTGCCGTGAGCATATGTAGATGTTTCATTGAATAGGATTTCCCTTAAAGTTGCATTTTGCTAGCTTATTTATAGTGGCTCATTATTATTGGATGAAAAAGGCCACTTAAGCTATCATTATTTAGGAGCCATAGCTATTTAGACTTTGTTTTGTCCAGCGCATAACGGGCTGTCAGGGTTTTGACCCTGCCACTCTGCCGGCGTATAAGCATGGATTGCCAACGCATGTATTTGACCACCTTGTGAAGTCAACAACGAATTCGCCCGATCATACACGAGCTGATGACGCGCAACCAAGCGTTTGCCTTCAAAGGTCTCACTCACAATGATAAGTTTAAAGTGACTTTCTTTACCGTCAAAATAGCCTGCATGATTCATTGATTCATTAACCAATTCAATATGCTGCGGTTGTAAATTTTGTAGCTGATTACGGAGGGCGTCGGCCGTAGGTGTGGTAGTAATCATAGCAATCCTTTATGGTTTTGTGTCTTAAGAGCTTTGTGCTTTTATATTATTGCGCTTAGCCATTTTTAGATGACAGATTGTACCCATTATAGCAGACGCTGATATCGACACCGCGTTGTATTAAGTTGGCAGTAATTCCTTAGCCTCAAGCATAAAAAAGCAGAACGCAATATAGAATTTGCGCTCTGCTTTTATTCTTTATCAATACTAACTTTGTCAATATTGATTTTATCTATACTTAATTGAAAATAACGTTTAAAAACTCAACATCTAATGTCTAAACATAAGCCATTAACGACGTGCTTTTTGGTATAACGGCATCACTTTTGGCAGCAAAGATTGTATTTGTGCAATACGGTTACCGCTGGTTGGGTGAGTGCTTAAAAACTGTGGTGGCTCACCTTGGCTGGCGCGCTGCATTTTTTGCCACAAGGTAACAGCAGCTTGTGGATTGTATCCAGCACGTGCCATTAGCTCAAGACCAATTTGATCAGCTTCAGCTTCTTGTGTACGACTATGTGGACGGCTCAGACCTAAGTCGCCAGCGACGTTTGCAAGCTCAGCCTGACCTTGCGATAAACCGAAAATACTGGCCGCGACACCGATACCGGTTTGAGTCGCGTATTGACGTGAGATGCGTTCACGTGAATGCTCACGTAGGGCGTGAGACATCTCATGACCCATAATCGCAGCGATTTCATCATCACTTAAATTGAGACGATCGATAATGCCTGAGTAAAACATAATTTTACCACCCGGCATAACAAACGCATTCAATTCGTTAGATTTAATCGTATGTACTTCCCATGGCCATTTTGCCGCATCAGGGCGGTAGACGCCAACTTGACCGACCAAACGATTAGAGATCTTTTTTAAGCGATTAAGCTGAGCGGTGTTGGTATCAAGCAAACGTTTTGCTCGCGCTTCTTGTATCGTTTTATTATAACTCTGAGCGGAGAGTTGCAATACTTGCTCGCTTGAAACCAATAACAGCTGCTGACGATCAACGCCAACGGCACCCGTACTGGTCGTGCTAGTACAACCTGTTAGAGTCAGTGCCGACAATGAAGCAGCCATAACGGTCGTGGTAAGCAATTTTTTCATAATAAACGTCCTCGCTGTAAATGGAAAAAATAAAGTTAAACAAAACCAATATTAATAGCGTAGATGAGTAGATGAAAGGATAGTTTATTATTCATATTCTACTATCGTCTACCAATCTACTAAAACAGTGAAATTTTACCTGAACTGTCAATAAGCATAAGTATAATAATGTTAACCATCTAAAACCAATAGAGTAAAAGTAACAATACAAGGTAGGATTGTAAGTAAGATAAATCTATAAGATGCCAATAAGTGTGTTCAATGAGCAGTGCGATAGGTTGAGATTAACAATAGTGGCAACAAGAGAATTATTTATAAAAATAATTGTATTTCCAAGTTAAAAAAATAGACCATAAAATCAATTGTCTACAGTGATTACTATCTTAATAGTAGCTATAATACAGTCGTAGTCATAAGAAAACCGAAAAAATCTATTGACATGCACAGAATATTTGCTAAAATAGCCAGCCTATCGAGACGTAGTAGTTAAAACATTACGAAGCGATTTAAGCGGGAATAGCTCAGTGGTAGAGCATAACCTTGCCAAGGTTGGGGTCGAGAGTTCGAATCTCTTTTCCCGCTCCAAACATGGCTTGCAAAAGCACTAAAGCCTCACTTCTTTCTATAAGAAGTGAGGCTTTTTTTATGGATAAAATTTAATAAAGTAAATATTAACGTTACAAAATGCGGATGATTTGACACATTGATTCAATTTTAAGCAGGCATACTTATTGAGTGTATAAATATGAATATATATAATAAACCAATAAGTATTATAAGGATTAAATATGCAAACATTTCAGCATAAAGCATTTAATGAGTTGTTTGATCTGTCTGGCAAAACAGCGATTGTCACCGGCGGCGCAAATGGTATCGGTAAAGCGACGGCACTACGTCTAGCACAAGCTGGAGCAAACATTGTTATCGCTGATTTGAAACTAGCAGATGCTGAGGCTGCGGTCAAAGATATAGAAGAGTATGGCGTCAAGGGTTTGGCAGTCGAATGTAATATTTTAAAAGACGATGATTTAGTCGCTATGGTAGATAAAGTTATTGCTGAGTTTGGCAGTATTAATATATTGATTAATAACGCTGGCGGCGGTGGTGGTGGTCGAGAAAACCCTGCCAAGATATCGATTGATGATATTCGCCGTGACTTTGAATTGAATGTCTTTAGTGGCTGGCGCTTGAGCCAATTGTGCGTGCCACATATGAAAGAATCCGGTTATGGCTCGATTGTATTTACCACTTCGATGTCGAGTATCAATAAAAGCCCAAATATGAGTGGCTATGCAGGATCAAAAGCTGCCGTCAATCATATGGTCGCAAACTTGGCGCATGATTTTGGCCCTGAAGTACGCGTCAATGCGGTGGGACCCGGTGCAACGCGCACTGATGCTTTGAAAACGGTATTAACGCCAGAGATTGAAAAGAAAATGCTCGCTCATACGCCAATTCAACGCTTGGGTGAAGCCGATGATATCGCCGGTGCTATGCTGTATTTTGCCTCGCCAGTTTCGACTTGGGTCAGTGGTCAAACCATATTTGTGAATGGTGGCGGCGTACAAACCTTGGATTAAATAGAAAAAACAGCGCTTATTAAAAAAAAGCTCATTGTTTTGCTAATAGTGAGCATTATATAATTAATCATAGGGGCGGCACTTAATCAGACATTAAGTGCCGTTTTCTTATAAGCTCATTATCTAATTTAGCTATTATTCGCTGGCTTTCCTACGTCCCATAAGGCTGTTTGCAACCCATGCTGGACCAATGAGTAGGAACTGTAAGTCCTCAAAGAAAGAGGGTTTTTTACCTTCAATCTTATGACCGATAAACTGTCCAATCCAAGCAACAACAAAGATAGCTGCCCAAATCTTAAAGCCCCAAGGTAATAACGTCATCACTGAAAGACAAATGAGAATAAACATTCCCATTGCCAAAAATAATGGTGTTGATAAGCGCATGTAAAACAACAATACCAAAGCACTAAGTACCAAAGTAAACCAGACTGACAGTGACATACCCATACCTAACAGACTGACAAAAATAGTCGGGACACATAACCAATGAATTTTTTTGTTAACTAGATTTTGATGACTGACAGAATACTCACTGAGCCATTGCTCGAGTGTACGTTTGGACATTCGCTTTTGCTGAGTACGAGACATACTAACCTCCCTGTTAGTAAATGAATGACTGGCAGTAGATAAATAAAATAATCTACTGACAACTACCAGTTGTAGCACTAATCTGAGCAATCCGCCATTTTATCTGTGAGACCGCCCAGTCAAATCCTTTCATCTTGTCTCTCTTAGACGCATCGTTATAACCATTACATTATCGTGCGTGCTTTGATAATTCTACAGGATTTTGCTCATTGCGATACCATTCATAAAGACCGACAAACGAATTCACTTGGTAGACCATCGTCTGGATAGCAAAGATATAATTGCCCGACATCAGGTTTACGGTCAACCAGACGAAATTGGATAGAATCCATAACCACCAATTAAAGGAATAACGCAGAATCATCGCTGCTTGAGCGGTGATAGAAAGTACAAATGCAATAACGTTAATCCAAAAGAAAGAGATGAAGCCTAAAAATTTACTATTGTCATCTTCAACGACCGCATAGCCATAGCTTGCCAATAAATCATTTACTGTTGGAAATAACGCTAGCCCAATCACCATAAAGCCAATAGTCAGCAGCCAAATCCATTTGCTGGCAGATTTGGGTACCATATCACCATCGGCATCGGTATGCTTTGACCAATAAAAGATGCCATAGACGTGGGTAAAGAAATTGAACAATGGCGCAAGCATCAGACCCACAGCGCCAGAGGTGGCTTGGACGACAACTTCGCCAGCGGTCGCTGCCATACCAAAGCCATTGCCGAGGATGTTTTTGCGAAAAGATAGCGAGACAACACATACCAGTCCAATGAAAGACACGCCTAAGTAAAACCAATCGAGCGTGGTATGTTCGGTGGTTAGCCAAAAGCCTGCGGACAACGCAATCACGCCGCAAATGAACCAAGTTACAATCCATTGTAGCGCCCATTTTCCAGTGATATTGTCTAGTAGCTTAATGCGCATCGTTTTTTCCTAAAGATGAGATGAATAGTGGTCATCAGTCGTAGTGTTATTATTAATAAAGCACTCACAAAAACTACTGACTGAAAATATTATTATAAATTTATGATTGTCGAGTATCTTTATTATTTTACGGTTTTTTGCCATAGATGAATTGGTCGATAAGTAACAATGCTTGCTTATAACGAGCATCATAATCGGGCTTATCTATCACGTGTGGTTCGATATTATGACGGGCAAAAATATCTACTAGTCGCTGCTCAAAACGCCCGCGAGCGTCAGGATCGCCTAATGAACGCATGCCGTCAGCTACCCATGGCGTATTATTGTCCAGCATGATGGTGTGGTCTAAGCGAAACTCATCGATACAAGCTGCCACAAAAGGATGCGTACGACCTTCATACTCCTCACAAAAAGCTTGGGTAGTGACAAAGTCTGTATCGATAATAGTGACCGGCGCTGTTGCTACGCTCTCGGCATCGCGAATCGCTTGGGCATGATGTAAAGCAATAGGTCCGTAATCACTATATTGTAGCCCGATCTCACTACCACCCAAGTCTGTTCCGACATAAATCCGCCCCATCTCAAACGCAAAGCTGGCACCATAATAATTGGCAAGTTTGTGTACCAGTGTGGTTTTACCGGAGCTTTCACCGCCGACGATGGCGACCGTCTTAGTATAGTCAGCTCGTGCTTGCGGATGAATCGCTGACCAATGCGCTACTGGATCACGAGCGATGGCGTAAGAGTTAAAATCAGGCTGTAGCGTAGTAGTGACGACTTGCATGATTAGTTGCTTTTCAACATCACTCTGTGCCTCACAATCTGCCAATGGATGGTTTTCTGCGACAAATATCACCGTCTCAGCTGGCAATGTTAGCGCTTCAGTCAAACGTTGTAACTTAGCATTACTGGCAACCATATCAATACTGACGTCAGCAAAACTTTCATGTAACGGCAACTCAATCTCATCAGTGGTATGAATATGAATAAAAGGTAAGTTGGCACAAGCCATCTGCAACCACCGCGCTTTATCTTGCAAGGTGATGTTGAAGTTTGGGTGTGGTGACGGATGCGCCATGATGACAATATGAAGGTTTTTTGCTTGTCCTGCTGCGTCCAATATGCTGCGCATTTGTCCTAAATGTAGTGGCTCAAAATGCCCAATCATCAATCCTGATTCGTACATAGTTATCCTTATTTTTGTCTTATTTTGGCATTGTTATACTCAATGCTATTGATAATGTTTAAAAGCTATCAATACTTTAATACATTGTTTTCTTAACTGCATGGTATAAAGGTTTGTCGTCACTTACAGGTAGGTTATTGTAAATCTCGTCAGATTTTTTAGATGCCAAACCAAA